>NCBR01000077.1 GCA_002279285.1 Acidobacteria bacterium 37-71-11 | reverse complement strand
AGAACAGCGAGGGGCCCCACCGCGGGACGCCCTGCTCGGTCGCACGCGCAGGCGGGTCGGAGGGCGGCGCTCGATGCGCCGCCCGAGCGACCACGGCCGCAGCCCGCGGGCAAAAGATAGGGCCTCACGCAGTGAAGAAGACAAGACAGGCCACGCGCGGGGCTGGATCACCGGGGATAGAGAATCGACATCTTCAGAGCAGAGCCGCGAGTCGGAAGGGCTGACGTAGCGTGGCGTCAGGCCTGGTTGCTGGAGAAGCGGCGCACCAGGGCGGCATCGGCGGGCGGCGTGGCGAGAGCGGCCAGCTCGGCGCGGGCGAACCAGCGCACCTCCTGGCCTTGCAACCCGCGGGGCTCCCCTTGCACGATGCGTGCGGCGTAGAACAGCAACAGCACGTCGCGCTGCTCGTCTCGGTGAAACGCGAAGGTGATCGGCCCGGCGACGCTGATCCGGACACCGAGCTCCTCGACGAGTTCGCGCGCCAGTGCCTCCTCGGGCGTCTCGCCGTCCTCGACTGCACCCCCCGGAAACTCCCACAGCCCGCCGAGGTGGGCGTCCGGCAGGCGCCGGGCGAGAAAGATGCGGCCGTCGTCATGCTCGACGACGGCCGCCACCACGACCCGCAGGCTGCGGTCAGGGCTGCTTTGGGGCATCCGTTGGCGGCTTGGCCGGCATCGCGGGCTTGGCCGGGGCGGCTCCCGGAGCCGCCGTCCCACTCTTCGGCGCGGCGGGCGCCGGCGGGGGCTCGAGCGCGGCCTTGACCGCCGGGTCGAGCGCCTCGATCTTCGCCTTGGCCCTGCGCTCCTGGATGACGCCTTGGATCGCGTCGTCCACCTTGCGGTTCTTGAGGAAATTGACCAGCGTGGGCTCGACCTCGGCGAACGTCGACTGGCCGGCGTCGCGCCGGCTCTCCATCTTGAAGATGTGGTACCCGTACTTGCTGCGCAGCACCTGACTGACCTCACCGGGCTTGAGCGCCCACACCGGCCCTTCGAGGTCGGGCAGCATGCGCCCCTTCTGGATCCACGTCGGGATCTCGCCCCCCTTGGCCTTGCTCGGGTCGTCCGAGATCTCCGTCGCGACCTTGGCGAAGTCCTCGCCGCTGGTCACGCGCCTGCGGGCCTCCTCGGCGCGCGCCTTCAGCGCAGCCTCTTCCTTCGGGTCGGCGGCCGGGTTGACCTTGATCAGGATCATCCGGACCTTCACCTCTTCCGGATGGGCGAACTGCTTCGGGTTCGCGTCGTAGTACGCCTTGGCGTCGGCGTCGCTGACTGCGGCCCGCTTGGTCATTTCGGTTTCGAGGTACTTCTGGATGATCATCCGGTCGGTTTCCTTCTGGACGAGATCCTGCTCCGTGAGCCCTGCCGCCGCCAGCGCCTTCGCAAACGCCTCGGGCCCGCCGAGCTGGCTGCGCTGCTCGTCGATGCTCGCCGCGACCGCCTTCGGGTCCACCGTGATCTTGGCGTCGCGCGCCGCCTGCAGCACCAGCGTCTTGCTGATCAGCTGGTCGACCGCATGGCGCGTCACGACCGCGTCGGTCGAGGGCATGCCCTGCATCTGCATGGCGACGACTCTCTTGGCCATCGCGAGGTCACCGTCGGTCAGGACCGTATCGTTGACTCGGAGGACGGGCGTTGCGGCGAACGCCGCCGAAGCCGCTGCGGCGGCGATGACAGAAACCAATAAGGATTTGCGCATCAAATGTCTCCCCGCTCCGGACGGAGCAAAAACCCGACGCACCTTAGGCTCGGCGGGGAGAAATGTCAAATCATTCCGTACCTGAACGTTCCGCCGCCTTGGCCAGGTTCCAGAGGACGTCGAGCTCTCCGGGACCGAGCGCCGCGAGGTGGGCGCCCTGCCGCCGTGCCTCATCTTCCATCGCCCCGAAGCGACGCGCGAACTTGTCGTTGGCGCCTTGGAGCGCCGCCTCGGGATCGACCCCGAGCTGGCGGGCCAGGTTGGCCATCACGAACAGCACGTCGCCCAGCTCCTCCCGCACGCCCTCGCGGGAAGCCGCGCCGCGGCCGGGCGCCAACTGCTCCTTGAGCTCGCCAACCTCCTCCTCAAGCTTGGCCACCACGTCGATGGCCCGCTCCCAATCGAACCCGAGGGCGGCCGCCTTTTCCGTGATCCGCAGCGCCTTGAGGAGCGCCGGCAGCTGG
Organism: Acidobacteria bacterium 37-71-11; assembly: GCA_002279285.1. GTDB lineage: Bacteria > Acidobacteriota > Thermoanaerobaculia > Thermoanaerobaculales > Thermoanaerobaculaceae > RBG-13-68-16. The sequence continues at coordinate 9,097 of NCBR01000077.1, read as the reverse complement.
CGCGGCACGCCCGCCAGTGCGCCCCCCTCCCTCGGTTCCTTCGCCTTGATCGCCTCCCAGTTGCGCACGACATCGGAGGCGTCTCGCACCTCGACGTCGCCGAACACGTGGGGGTGGCGGCGAACCATCTTGGCGTGAATCCCGCGGCACACGTCGTCGATGTCGAACAGGCCCCGCTCGGCGGCGATCTGGGCCGCGAACACGATCTGGAAGAGGAGATCGCCGAGCTCGCCGGCGAGCATCGAGGCGTCGGAGTCGGTGATCGCGTCGACGACCTCGTAGGCCTCTTCGATGATGTAGGTCTTCAGGCTCTCCAGCGTCTGCTCGCGGTCCCAGGGACAGCCGTCGGGCGCCCGCAGCCGGGCGGAGAGCGCGCGCAGCGCCGCAAAGGAGTTGTCTTCGCTCATGGGGCGGGAGTATACCCTCGCAAAGCGAAGCCGGGAGCTTGTTCCGACGGAGCCAAGTGCGTAAGATGAGACGAGGCTCGGAGCGCGGAGGAATAGGTGGCGGAGGAGAACGAAGGCAAGATGAAGGTCGTCGATCGCCGGCGGTTCACCGTCGACGGTGACGAGGTCGAGCCGGCGGCGGTGGGACCGGCGCCGGCCACCGAGGAGCCGCCTGCCATCAGCCCGCCACATACCGCCGAGAAGCCGCCGGAGCCGGCTTCGCCCCCCCCGGCGATCGGATTTCTCGACCTCGTGGACTTCCTGGCGCAACAGGCGGCGGCACTGCTGTCCGGGCAGATCCCTGGACGCGGCCGCGACCCCCAGACCGCCCGTTTCTTCATCGACCTGCTCGCCGTGGTACAGGAGAAGACGGCAGGGCAGCTCTCCGGCGAGGAGGCTCGCTACCTTGAGGACGTCCTTTATCAGCTGCGCTCGCTCTTCGTGGCTGCGACGCGCTAGCGCCCTGGCGCTCGCCCTGCTCCCCGTTGCGGCCGCCGCCGGGGCCGAGCAGGGACGAGGCGGCGACGTCGAGCAGGCGTGGTTCCGGCTCGCCCAGGTCTTGGACCGCCCAACGCCCGGCGCCGTCCGAGAGCGTGCGGACGAGCTCTTGCAGGTGGCCGGCAAGACGGGGCTCGAGCGCCTGACGCCGCTCGCGCTCGCGCTTGTGGTCCACGCCAGGACGTTGGCGGGGCCCGAAGCCGAGACCGTGCTGGTCCAGGCGACCCGCCTCGACCCCGGTAGCGCCGAGGCGTGGCTGGCGCTGGCCGATGTCCGACTCAAGCATGCGAACTTGGTGGCGGGGTTCGGGGCGCTCGGCCGCGGCGTGTTCTGCCTCGTCAGCGACGAACGCCTGCGCGGCTTTATCGCTGCGACCGCCCTGCTTTCCGCACTCGCCGGAGTGTTGGCCGCGCTCACGGTCTGGGGCCTGCTGGCGATCCGCAAGGTGCTGCCGAGGCTCTGGCACGACCTCACCGAGACAGGAGCCCGGTGGCGCCTCGGGGCCAACAGCGGGATCCTCTCGCTGCTGGTGGTTGCGCTCCCGCTCTTCGCCGGCGGCGACCCGGTGTGGCTGGTGCTCTGGGTCTTCGCCCTGAGCTGGGCGTACTTCACGGCTGGCCAGAGGGTTCTCGGCGCCGCGGGCCTGATCCTGGTGGCGGCCACCCCCACCCTGATCGAGGTCGGCTTTCGCGCGGTAACCCACCCGCCCAACGCGGTCATCCAGGCGGCCGAGGTCCTTGCCGACAAGCGCTACGAGCCTCGGATCCTCGACGAGCTCAACGCCCTCGCCGACGTACTCGGGGACGACCCCGACTACTACCTCCTGACCGGCGACGTCGACCGCCAGTTCGGCTTCCTCGATCAGGCCACGCTGACGTACCGCGAGGGGTTGCGGAAGGCGCCCCAGAACGCGGCGCTCGCCTTTGCGCTCGGCACCGTTCGCTACTCCGAGGGCGACTACAACGCGGCGCTGCAGTCGTTCCAATCGGCCCTGAACTACGGCTACGACCCCGCCATCGCGAACTACGACCTCTCGCTCACGTACGCGCAGAACTACCACTTCCACGAGAGCGACGAGGCCATGGCCGCGGCGCGTCTCGCGGGGGGCGAGCGTCTCGCCGCGCTGGTGCCGGCGCGCGACCGCGACATCATCCAGCCGGTCTTCTCCCTTGCCCAGGCCCGTGCCATGCTCGCGCGCAAGGATCCTCTGGTCCTGCTCAACCGCGGACTGCTGCCGCCCCCGCTGGCACGCTCGCGCACGTTCGCCCACCCCCTCGCGATCGGCGCCGTCCTGGCCCTGATGGTCGCCGTCGTTCTCCTGCTCGCCCGCAGGCACTTCGGTGGGCTCGCAGCCTCCTGCCTGAAGTGCGGCCGGCCGTTTTGCCGGCGCTGCAAGCTGTCCCATGAGAGCCAGAGCTACTGCACTCAGTGTGTGAACATCTTCCTCAAGAAAGACATGGTCGGCATCGATGCGCAGCTCGCCAAGCGCCAGCAGCTTCTCCGCCGCCAGGTCTCCCTCCGCCTCGAACGGCGTCTCGCCGACCTGGCGGTCCCGGGCCTCGGTGCGGCCTACGGCGGCAGGCCCGTCCTTGGCTGGCTGCTTGCCGTCGTTGGGGTGGGCGGTGCGACCGCGGCCTGCCTGTGGCTGCCCGCGTACGTCTCCCCGGCGCTGATGACGGTTCCGGTCTGGCCGCTCGAAGCAGTGTTCACGCTGCTGTGGGCGGCGGCGGTCGCGGCGGCGCAGCTCCTCCGGGTGGAGTGGAGGTAGGCATGGCGCTGGAAGGTACCCTCCGCGACTTCTCCCTCTCCGACATCTTCCAGCTCATCGGACTGCAGCGGAAGACCGGCGTCCTCACCCTGCGTTCCAAGGAGGACGTCGTAACCGTTTCGTTCCTCGACGGCAAGGTCGTGGGCGCCGACTCCCTTAACAAGCGACTGGAGGACCGGCTCGGCCAGGTCCTCTTGAAGACCGGCGCCGTCACCAGGCCCGAACTCGACGCCGCGCTGAAGACCCAGATGGAGACGCTCGAGCGCCTGGGTCACATCCTGATCGAGCGCTCGGTCATCTCGCGCGAGGAGCTCAAGAAGGCGTTCGAGCAACAGATCCTCCAGATCATCTACCGCGTCTTTCGCTGGCAGGACGGCGACTACCACTTCTCGCAGGAGACCAGTGTCGATTACGATGCCGAGCTCGTCACGGCGATTGGCTCGGAGAGCATCCTGATGGAAGGCGCCCGGATGCTCGACGAGTGGCCGATCATCGAGAAGGGCATCCCCCATCGCGGGGTCGTCTTCGTGGCGACGCCGGCCGCCCGCCAGGCCGAGGTGAGCGCCGATCTGGAGAGCGACGACATCGAGGCGTTCGACATCGACCTCGAGCCGGTCCCCCCCGTCCCGGCGGCCTCCGGCCGCGTCCGCATCTCGCCGGTCGAGCGCGACATCCTCGCGCTCGTCGACGGCATCACGACGGTCGACGAGCTCGTCCGCATGAGCCCCCACGGCGAGTTCGACACCTGCAAGGCGCTCTACACCCTCCTCACCCGCTCGTTGATCCGCCAGGCCACGCGCGACGAGACCATGCGCGCGGCGCAACGGGCCACCACCGCGGCCGCGCCGGTGCCCGCCTGGCGTCCCCGCCTCCCGTGGCTCGCCTTCTTCCTCCTTCCGTTTCTCGTCGCCACGGTGTTCCTGGCGCCGCGCAACCCGGCCAACCCACTCCTCGGCCCCGGCCCGAAGCTTGTGCCGCGCCTGCGTTCCGCCGCCTCGTGGGCCAGGATGGCCGGGATCTGGCGCGTTCTGCAAGCCCGGGCGTTCCTGATCGGCAGCTATCCGGAGACCCTTGCGGAGCTGAGCCGCGAACACTTCCTGACACCGAGCGAGCTTTTCGACCCGTGGGGCTGGTCGTACCGGTACATTCTCGGCGAGCGGTCTGTCCTGCTGGCCGGCAACAACGCGAGCGGGGCGCCTGATTCCAACCTCATTTTTTCTCAGCATCTTAAGGAAGATTCAGAGGAGACGAACTCGGGGCCAGGGGCCAAGCTGCTGACGCCTTGACAATAACCGACTCAGGTCCGATAATGTCTACGTGGTGTTGACCTGAGGAGGATTTCATCAATGTCAAAGATCGTGGGTATCGACCTCGGAACGACCAACTCCGTCGTAGCGGTGATGGAAGGCGGCAAGCCGGTCGTCATCGCCAACCAGGAGGGGAGCCGGACGACGCCGTCCGTTGTCGGCTTCGGCAAGAACGGTGAGCGCCCCGTTGGACAGGTTGCCAAACGTCAGGCGATCACCAACCCCGACAAGACCGTGTTCTCGATTAAGCGCTTCATGGGGCGCCGCTTCGACGAGGTGACGCAGGAGATCAAGATGTTCCCGTTCCACGTCGTGCGCGGCGAGAACGACATCGCGCGCGTGGACATCGACGGAAAGATCTACTCGCCGCCCGAGATCTCGGCGATGATCCTGCAGAAGCTCAAGGCGGCCGCGGACGATTACCTCGGCGAGAAGGTCGAGAAGGCCGTCATCACGGTGCCCGCCTACTTCAACGACGCACAGAGGCAGGCCACCAAAGACGCAGGCCAGATCGCGGGTCTCGAGGTCGTGCGCCTGGTCAACGAGCCCACCGCCGCCGCGCTCGCTTACGGTCTCGACAAGAAGAAGGACGAGACGATCGCGGTGTACGACTTCGGGGGCGGCACTTTCGACATCTCGATCCTCGAGGTCGGCGAGGGCGTTGTCGAGGTGAAATCGACCAACGGCGACACCCACCTTGGCGGCGACGACCTCGACCAGCGCCTGATCGAGTGGCTGGTCGAGGAGTTCCGCCGCGACCAGGGCATCGACCTCTCCAAGGACCGCATGGCGTTGCAGCGCCTGAAGGAGGCAGCCGAGAAAGCCAAGTGTGAGCTCTCCACGACGCAGGAGTCCGAGATCAACCTCCCCTTTATCACCGCTGACGCCTCCGGCCCGAAGCACCTCAACATGCGCCTCTCCAGGGCCAAATTCGAACAGCTCGTGGAGGACATTATCCAGCGCACGGTCGCGCCCTGCCGCCAGGCGCTCAAGGACGCCGGCCTCGAGCCCAAGGATATCGACGAGGCGGTCCTGGTCGGCGGCTCCACCAGGATCCCGCGCGTCCAGAAGCTCGTGCAGGACCTCTTCGGCAAGGAGCCCCACAAGGGCGTCAACCCCGACGAGGTCGTCGCGGTCGGCGCCGCCATTCAAGCGGGCGTCCTCGCGGGCGAGGTCCACGACCTCCTCCTCCTCGACGTCACGCCGCTCTCGCTCGGCGTCGAGACGCTCGGCTCCGTGACCGACATCGTCATCCCGCGCAACACGACGATCCCGGCCCGCAAGTCCAAGGTCTACTCGACCGCCGACGACTCTCAAACGCAGGTCGAGATCCACGTCCTCCAGGGCGAGCGGCCGATGGCGCACGACAACCGCACCCTGGGCCGGTTCCACCTCGTCGGGATCCCCCCGGCGCCGCGCGGCATCCCCCAGGTCGAGGTCACTTTCGACATCGACGCCAACGGCATCCTGCACGTTTCCGCCAAGGACCTCGGCACCGGCAAGGAGCAGAAGATCCAGATCACCGCGTCTTCGGGGATCAACGAGAGCGAGATCCAGAAGATGGTCCGCGAGGCCGAGCAAAACGCCGACGAGGACAAGCGGCGGCGCGAGGAGGTGGAGTCGAAGAACCGACTCGACTCGCTCGTCTACTCCACCGAGAAACTCGTCAAGGACAATCAGGAGAAGGTGCCGGAGGCGCAGAAGAACGAGATCGAGGCCGCGATCGCGGAGGGCCGCAAGGCGCTCGAAGCCGGCAAGAAGGACGGAATGGACCAGGCGTACGAAAAGCTCACCAAGGCGTCGCACCGCTTGGCGGAGGAGATCTACCGTACCGCCTCTGCGGCCGCAGGCGCTCCCGCCGGCGAGGGTCCGGCGGCTGCGGGCGGCCAGACGCCGCCACCCGCCGAGGGGGATGTGGTGGACGCCGAGTACGTGGACGTTGAGTCCAAGCCGTCGAACTGACCCCGGACCGCCGAGGCGGGCCGGCGTCATCCCGAGCCCCGCCTTCGGGCGGGGCGAAGGGATCCCGTGGGGTGCAGGGGCCGTGGTTCCGGGCCTCACCTACTGCGGACGGAGGACCTGATGGGCGATCTCGACTGGCGGGCAGTGCGCGAGCTGATGGCGCTGGGGAGCCGGCTGCGCGAAGCGGCGGAGCGCGCGCTCCTGCCGGCCTCGCCCGTCTCGGTCGGCGTCCCCGCCGCCTTCGAGCCGCCGGTGAACGTCTGGGAGAGCGAGGGCGAGGTGACCGTCGAGGCCGAGCTCCCCGGCGCCCGCAGCAAGGACATCGACCTCCGCCTCGAGGGTGACACCCTGGTCGTGAGCGGGGAGCTGCCCTTTGAGAGCGACGCGGTGCCAGGGACGTACCTGCGCGTCGAGCGGCCGCGCGGGAGGTTCTACCGCGCGGTCGCGCTCCCGGCCGAGGTTTCGGGCACGACGGCGGCGGCGCTCCGGGGCGGAGTCTTGCGGGTCACTCTCCCGAAGGCGGGCCGATCGCGCCGGCGCGTAGCCATTGCAGGGGAGGGCGCGTGACCGGCCGGAGCATGCGCTTCCACATGATCAGTTGGGTGGCCGAGCGTTACGAGATCCACCCGCAGACGCTCCGCCTGTACGAGCGCGAGGGGTTGATCCTGCCGTCGCGCAGCGTCGGCAATACGAGGCTCTACAACGACGAGACCTGCAAGCGCCTGGAATTCGTCCTCACCTTGACCAGGGATCTTGGCGTAAACTTGGCGGGCGTGGACGTCATCCTCAATATGAAGGATCAGATCGACGCTCTGCAGGCCGAGGTCGAGCGCCTGGCTGAACTGCTGCAACGCGAAACTGCTCGGCGAGGCACCGTGCCCCGCGAGAATGCGCTCGCCATCCGGCCCCGGGGGGGACTGGTTCCGAACGAGGGCGAATGACCCGCGACGAAAGCCAGCGCGATCCCGAGGTTGCGCTGCTGCGGCGCTACCTCTACGAGATCGGCCGCTTCCAGCAGCTCACGCCGGCCGAGGAGCAGGAACTCGGCCGCAAGATCAAGCACGACAACGACGGGGAAGCGCTGCGCCGCCTCGTCGAGGCCAACCTCAGGTTCGTGGTTGCCTATGCGAAGCGTTTTCACCACTCCCGCGTATCGCTGCTCGACCTCATCAACGAGGGAAACATCGGGCTCATCCAGGCCGCCAAGAAGTTCGACCCCGGCAAGAACGTCAAGTTCATCACGTACGCGGTGTGGTGGATCCGCCAGGCGATCCTGCACGCCCTCTCGGAGCACGGCGCGACGTTCCGGTTGCCGCAGAAGCAGGCCAACGTCCTCTACCGCCTCGAGCGCTCGCGCCAGGCGCTCGGCCGCGAGCTTGAACGGGCCCCGTCCGAGCAGGAATTGGCCGACGAACTCAGCATGGAGCCGGCCGAGGTGAGGCTCTTGCTGTCGTCCAACCAGAACATCCTCTCCCTCAACGAACCGGTGGACGAGGAGGGCGAAGCCGAGTTCGGCGATCTTCTCGAACAGTACGTCATCCCCGACACCGACGAGGCGATCCTCCGGGAATCGTTCGAGGAGACGCTGCGCGAGGCGCTGGCGCAGCTGTCGGAGAAGGAGCGCCAGGTCCTCTCGCTGCGATTCGGCCTGGGCGATGACAACCCACGGACCCTGCGGGAGATCGGCGGCGCGCTCGGGATCTCGCGCGAGCGCGTCCGGCAACCAGGCACTCGCCAAGCTGCGCCGCGGGGCGCAGTCGCGCGCCCTCGCCGGCTATCTGAACTGACCGGCCCGCGCGAGCGGGCCGGTCATCCTGAGCGGCGCGAAAAGCGCCGCGAAGGATCTCGTGGAGTTTGTGTGCCCCTTCCGCCCGCGCGAGCGGGCCGGTCATCCTGAGCGGCGCGAAAAGCGCCGCGAAAGATCTCGTGGCGCTCGCAGGCGCCTCGGGGATCCCTCTCTGGCTTTGGGCGGCAACCTACCGCTGCTTCAGGTTCCCGGGTAGTTCCTCGACGGCAAGACGCAACGCGCGGGCGATTTCCTCGGCCCCCGGCACCTTCAACAGGTTGGCGACCGTGGTCCGGTTGCGGCAGATCCACGACAGGCGCGCGAGCCAGCGCAGGTGCGCCATGTCCTTGCGCAGCGCCAGCAGGAAGAAGAGCTGTGTCGGCCGCTCGTCGGGCGATCCGAATGCGACCCCCTTGCCGGAGCGTGCGAGGAACAGGAACTGCTTCGGGAACTTCTCGGCGGCCCGGTGGCGGGCGTGTAGGAACGCCACGCCGTTGGGCATCGCGGTCGGGACCATCCGCTCGCGCTCGGTGAGCGCGGTTTCGAGCCAGCGCGCGTCGCTCACCAAGCCGCGTTGCGCGACGGCCTTCACAACCTCGGAGATGACGCCCTCGCGGGTCGTGGCCTTGAGTTCCGAAATCACGTGCGTTAGCTCGAACAGCTCGGCGAGTGCAGGATCCGCAGCCTCGACGAGCGCCGGGTTTTCCCGATCTTCCACGGCAACCCCCTTGCCCGCGGGAGCGGGCATACGCATTGTAGTCCACCTTCGGCTCGGCGGCGCCCGCACCTGCGGGCGGCGCCGGGTGTTCCTGCCGGCCCGCGCGCCTCAGGCGCCGGTTTGCTTCTCCCCGAACAGCGGCGCCAGTTCCTGGGCGGTGGGCGGCGGCGTCAGCAGGCTCACCACGACGAGGGCTCCGATCGAGATCAACGCCGCCGGGTAGATGCTCGGAATCCCCCACGCATCGGCCCCGAAAACCTGCGCCCCGACCTGGCCCTTCGCCGCTTCCATCACCGACGGCGCCACGCGCGGCAACACGAGCTCAAAGAACACGGTCGCAGCCGCGCCACTGACGATCGAGGCGAGCCCCCCCTGGCGGGTGGCGCGCTTCCACGTCAGCGCCGCGAGCAGCGCCGGCGTCACCGCGACCCCGTACATCGTGTAGGCGAAGTAGGCGTACTGGAGCACCGAGATCTGCAGGTTGAGAACCGTGGGGATGAAGATCATCGCGAACGCGCATACGCCCAGGGCGACGACGAACACCTTTTGCAGCGCAACCATCTTGTCGGGGTCCGCATCGGGACGCACCATCCGCTGGTAGATGTCGCGCAT
>NCBR01000254.1 GCA_002279285.1 Acidobacteria bacterium 37-71-11 | reverse complement strand
GCCCCTTCTTCTCGTTGACCGGGATCTGCGTGACCCCGGGGAGCTGGTACTCGACCGGGTCCTCGATCGTGATGATCTTGTCCTCGACCGAAACGATCTCCGACAGGCAGGCGTACAGCGTCGTCGTCTTCCCCGAGCCGGTCGGCCCGGTCACCAGCACCATCCCGTACGGCTCCCGGATGAACTTGCGGAGCTTCCGCTTGGTGTCTTCGTCGAACCCGACGACATCGAGGTTCAGCGTGCGGAACTCCTTGTTGGCCGACTCCTTGTCGAGGATGCGGATGACGCAGTCCTCGCCGTGGACGGTGGGCATGATCGAGACGCGGAAGTCGATCGTGCGGCCCTTCAGGCGCAGCTTGAAGCGCCCGTCCTGGGGGATGCGCTTCTCCGCGATGTCGAGCTCGGACATTACTTTGATGCGCGAGATGATCGTCGAGTGGTAGCGCTTGTCGATCGGCTCCATCGCCTGGTAGAGGACGCCGTCCACGCGGTACTTGACGATCACTTCGTTCTCGCGGGTCTCGACGTGGATGTCGGAGGCGCGCCGCTGGATGGCGTTGAAGACGATCGTGTCCACGAGCTTGATGATCGGCGAGGCGTCGGCGGTGATCGACTCGATGGAGAGCGCCTCCTCGCCGTTGTCCTTCTCCTGGACGAGCTGGATCTTGAAGTCCTCGGTGGCCTCGTCGAGGACGCGCTGGGTGGACTCCGACTTCTCGAGGATCTCCGCGATCTTCCCCGCCGGCCCCACCTTGACCTCGACCGGCCCGCCGATGGCGAGTTCGACCTCGTCCACCGCGAGCACGTTGGACGGGTCGGCCATTGCCACCACCACCACGTCCCCCTGGCGCTCGAGCGGCACGAACTGGTAGCGGACCATGACGTCGACCGGGATCTGGCGGAACAGCTCGGGGTCGCCGCGGAACTCGGAGAGGTCGTCGAACGGGACGCCGGCGCGCTCGGCCAGCTCGGCCGCCCGTTTGCGGTCGTCCTCGTCGCGCGGGAGTCCGCGCAGGTACTTCTGGGTCACGGTGCCGATGTCTTCTGCCATCGCCTGCCTCACTGCGCCTTCGACATCAACGTGAACATCGGGTAGTACACCGACATTAGCAGCGTCGCGACCACGCCCCCCATGATCACGAGCACCGCCGGCTCGATGAGGGAGACCACCTGGGCGAGACGGACCTCGATCGTCTCGTCGTAGAACTGGCTGACGTTCTCCAGCATACCCTCGAGAGCGCCGGTTGCTTCTCCGACCTGTACCATCGCGATTGAAAGCTCCGGGAAGAGACCGGTGGCATCGAGCGAGGACCACAGCGGCTGTCCCTCGCGCACCCGCCCGGCCACTCGCGCCAGCGGTGCAGCGAGCGCCCGGTTCGTCACCGTCGCGCCCGCGATCTCGAGCGAGTTCACGAGGGGTGTGCCGCCCGCGATCAGCGTCCCCAGCGAGCGCACGAACTGCGACAGGCCGAACAGGTGGAAGACCCGGCCCACGAACGGCACCCTGAGCTTGGTGTGGTCGATCGCGATGAGCCCGGCCTCGCTGTGCAGCCAGCGCCTCGCCAGCGCGTAAGCGATCACCAGCGCCGCCACGATGTACCACACGTGCTGTTGGATGAACTTGGAGCCGCCGACGATCACCTTGGTGATGAGCGGGAGGTCGGCCGAGAAGCCCAGGTAGAACGACGCGAAGCGGGGGATGACGTAGGTCACGAGCAAGACGATGAGCCCGAACGACAACGACAGCAGCACGATCGGGTAGGTCAGCGCCGACTTCACGCGCCGCCGCACTCCTTCCAGCAGCTGCTGGTGGTGGATGTAGCGGCCCAGCACCCCGACCAGCTCGCCGGAGCGCTCCCCGGCCAGCACCGTGGCGCAGTAGAGCTTGGGGAAGACCCCGCCCTGGGCCGCGAACGCGTCCGAAAGCGATACGCCGCTGCGGACATCCTCGAGCACGTGCGAGAGCACCTCGCGGAAGTAGGCCGACGCCTGCGTGCGCTGCAGGAGTTCGAGCGACTGCAGGACGGGAATTCCCGCTTTCAGCAGCGTCGCGAGCTGCTGGTTGAAGACCAGGAAATCGAGCGAGGCGAGGCGCCGGCGGCGGCCGAAAAATGGAAGGCGCGCGGCGCCCCCCCTCTCCCTGATACGGAAGACGGTAAAGCCCTTCGTCTCCAGGTCCCGCCGCAGGGCCTCCTCGCTCACCGCTCGGTGGCGCTGCTCGACCACCGCGCCCTCGGGCGTTCCCATCCGCACGGCGAACTCGCTCAAGGCTTCGCCTCCCGCTCGGCCCACAGCACCAGGAAGAGCGCCTGGTTGGCGTTCTCGGCACGGGCGCCGCCCAGCACGGAGGGCTGCTTGACGAGCAACGTCACGGTGGCGCGCATGAGCGGGCGCAGGACCTCGGCGTTGTCCGCACCGCGGTCGCGCCGCGAGAGTTGGAGCTGCGCGAGCTGAACGCGGTCCGGGTCCTGCGGGACGCCCCGCACGGTGAACCGCAGGTGGTAGCGCTCGCCGGCGGCCACCTCCACGACGCTGCCGTCGGAGGCCGTCACCTGCAGCGTCGCGACCTCCTGGTAGTTCGTAAAGTGGAACAGACTCTTGAGCTCCGAACCGATCCCCTCGATGAGCGGCGCCGGCTTGCCCGGCGGTTGCGGGTCGGTGGTGGCCAGCAGCACCCGGACGCGCACCTTGTACGACGCCGGAGCCACGTCCCAGCTCGACAGCGCCTGGGCCACGCGCTGCAACACCTCCGGCGTGTCGCGCACCGTGATCGCGTTCAAGCTCGGCTGCAGCAGGACGCTCCCCTCGGACGAGAGCAGCGGCTCCACTAGCCCCGCAGCCTCCCGCGCCGGGCGGAAGTGGAGCTGGAAAACCCGCAGCTCCTGCTCGGCGGCGAGCACCGTGCTCGCCGCCATCATCAGCACAGCAACCGCGGACCTGACCAACTACAGCTCCAAGTGCGGATCCACGATGAACGCCACCTGGATCGCCCCACGCGACTTGGATGTCGGGGTGAGCTGGTACAGGCGCACCCCAGCGTTGTCCACCTCGACGAACGCCGGTTCCATCGCCGCCGCCGGCGCCGGCGGGCGCGCGATCGTGACCGGGGCACGCGCCACAACAACTTGCCGGGCCGGCCGCGCGACCTGCCTGACCAAGGTCGCGCCGCCGAGCAGCGCCAGCACCACCGTCGCGGCTGCCAGCACCCGCGACCGGCGCCTGCTGAGCGTCCGCTCCAGCCGGCGCTGATGGATCTCGGCCATCACCTCGCCGACGAAGCGGTCGTCCTCTGGGCCCGGGCCTGTTGCCAGCGCCGCGGCCAGTTCGAGGACCGGCTCGCGCTCGGCCGCCTCCTGCCGGCACGCGGGGCAACCCGCCAGGTGCTCGCGCAGCTCCATTTCCGCCTGCCGGGGCAGGTCCATCGCCGCGAGCCGGGGCACGAGCCGGCGGGTTTCGAGACAGTTCACCGGGCGCCTCCCTTGGGGAGGTACTCCGGGTAGCGCACTGCAAGCTCCTTGCGCAGCGTCGCGCGCGCCTGGAACACGTGGTTG
>NCBR01000253.1 GCA_002279285.1 Acidobacteria bacterium 37-71-11 | reverse complement strand
GGCGCAGATCCTCGACGCCATCGACCTCGCCCACCGCGAGATCAAGAACATCATCGCCGCCCAGCGCCGCCTCAGGGACCAGGTCGGCAAGCCCAAGCCCACATTGGCGCCCCCGGTCGCTCCCTGGCCTGAGGAGTTCGCAGCCGGACTCCGGCAGCGTTTTGCCGGTCCGCTCGACGTTGCGCTGCGCGTGCACGGCAAGTTCGAGCAGGCCGATGCCGTCGATCAGGTCGAGGACGATGCCGTTGCTTCAGTCCCCGAGGCCGAAAGGCCCGAAAAGGGACCGTGGGCCAAGGCCATCATCCACGAGATGATCAAGGAGCAGTTCCGCAGCGCCATCCTCGCCAAGGGCGAGCGCCTCGACGGCAGGGCGTTCGACGAGGTTCGCAAGGTCACGTGCGAGGTCGGCATGCTGCCCCGGACGCACGGCTCCGCCCTGTTCACCAGGGGCGAGACCCAGGCGCTCGTAACCTGCACTCTCGGCACATCCGACGACGTGCAGGTGATCGAGGCGCTCGAGGGCGAGAGTCAGCAGCGCTTCCTCTTGCACTACAACTTCCCGCCATTCTCGGTGGGCGAGGTCAAGTTCATGCGTGGCCCCGGGCGGCGCGAGATCGGGCACGGCAACCTGGCCCGACGCGCCCTCACCCCGGTCATGCCGGACAAGAACGCGTTCCCGTACACCTTGCGCATCGTTTCGGACATCCTGGAGTCCAACGGTTCCTCGTCGATGGCCACCGTGTGCGGCGGGACGCTCGCGCTCATGGACGCCGGCGTACCGATCGCGGCACCGGTCGCCGGGGTGGCGATGGGCCTGGTGTCCGATGGCACGCGCCACGCAGTCCTCACCGACATCGCGGGGCAGGAAGACCACTACGGCGACATGGACTTCAAGGTCGCCGGGACGCGCGAGGGGATCAACGCCCTGCAGATGGACATCAAGATCGGCGGGCTGCCGCGCGAGGTCATGGAGCGCGCCCTCGAGCAGGCCCACCGCGGGCGCCTCCACCTCCTCGACATCATGGAGGCCACGATCGCCCAGCCGCGGCCGGACATCTCCAGCTACGCGCCGCGCATCATCACGATCACGATCAACCCCGACAACATCCGTGACGTCATCGGACCCGGCGGCAAGACGATTCGGGCGATCCAGGACGAGACCGGGGCGCGGATCAACATCGAGGACGACGGTCGGGTCGAGATCGCCACCGCCGACGAGGCAGCCGCGAACCGCGCGGTGCAGATCATCGAAGGCCTCACTCGGCTGCCGCAGATCGGCGAGATCTTCGAGGGCACCGTCAAGCGCATCGAGCCCTATGGCGCGTTCGTCGAGATCCTACCCAACCGCGACGGCCTGCTGCACGTCTCCGAACTGGCCTGGGAGCGCACCCGCGAGGTCACGGATGTGATCAAGCTGGGCGACAAGATCAAGGTCAAGATCATCGGCATCGACGGCAGCGACCGCATCAAGCTCTCCCACCGCGCCCTGATGCCGCCGCCCGAGGGTTACACCCCCGAGTCCGGCGAGGGCGAGGGCGAGCGCCGCCGCCCCCATAGCGACCGCCCCGGCGGCCGCGACCGCGGCCCGCGTCGCGAGGGCCGTCGCTAGCCTGTCTGTCTCGACCGATTCCAAACCCGGAGGCCGCCGCGAGGCGGCCTCCTTCGTTTCGAGCCGGTTCCGGCCGGTCGGCCGTCAACGCTGGCAGCGCGGGCAGTAGAACGCCGACCGTCCGGCGAGGACGCGGCGCACGATTGCGCCCCCGCACCCCGCGCACGGCTGGCCTTCCCGCCCGTACACGGCAAGCTTGACCGCGAAGTAGCCGCCGTCCCCCGCCGCATTGACGAAACCGCCGTCCCGCAGCGTCGTGCCGCCGGCATCCAGCGCCGCGGTCAGCACCTGCCGGACGGCCGCAGCAAGTGCCGCTAGCCGCCGCGGCGCAATCGCATCGGCGCGGCGCAGCGGCGAGATCCCGGCCAGCGCCAGCGCCTCGTTGGCGTAGATGTTGCCGAGCCCTGCGAGCACACGCTGGTCGAGCAGCACCGAGCGGATCGGCGAGCGCGAGCGGGCGGCCGCGGTGAGCGCCCCTTCGGCATCGCCGCGCACGGGGTCCGGCCCGAGCCGCGCGAGGGACGGGTGCGCGGCGAGCGCCCCGGGCTCCAGCACCACCGCCACGCCGAAGCGTCGCGGGTCGATGAAACGGACCTCCAGCCCCCCTTCCAGTCGGAGGACGAGGTGCGTGTGGGGGGCGAACGGCTCCTGGGACCGGGCCAGCACGAGCCTGCCCGACATCCCGAGGTGAAACAGCGCTGCGGCCCGTTCCCCATGCGCAATCAGATACTTGCCGCGGCGCTCCAGGGCCGTGAACCGCGTCCCCTCGATGCGCGCCCGCCAGTCGGCCGGCTCGATCCCCTCACGCAGCCGCACCGGCCGCGCCTCGACCGCCACGACCCGCCGGCCCACGAGGTGGGGCTCGAGCGAGCGGCGCACGGTCTCGACCTCGGGCAGTTCGGGCATGGCCGTAGACCATACCATGCACGCCCACGGGCCGCGTCCACTGGCGCGCGACCGACTCCGAAGAGGCGCCCCCCACGGCATCAGGGGCACCTCCATTCGATCTGGCCTCTTCACGCTTAGTACATGACCAATAACAACTTGGAAACAGCACCCGGAGCCGCAACATCGCCCTAAACAAACCGCCGGCGAAGCGCGTACTAGTGGGTGAGCCTGCTTCCTCCTTTCTCCTCCTTCACACCCGGCGCCGTGAACTCCACGGCGCCGCGGTGCGTCCAGGCACCCGGAACCGGGCTGGCGGGCGGAGGATCGGGTATCCTTGCCCGCAGGCTGGACGACGGCGGCGCGTCCCGGCGAGGAGACACGGCATGGAACTCAAGGAAGCCCTCACCACTGCGATCGACTACGAGCACAAGGTGCACGAGCACTATGCCAAGGGCGCCGGTGAGATCCTCGACCCCCGGGGCAAGAAGGTCTTCGCAACCCTCGGCAAGGAGGAACTGGGCCACGTCGCCTACCTGGAGAGCCGCCTCGCGGAGTGGCTCTCGACCGGCAAGGTGTCCACCCCCGAGCTTCCCACCGTGCTGCCCAACGTCGACTGGGTGCAGGCCGCCAGAGCCAAGGTGGCGCGCGAGCCGGAGCGTACCATCGCGGTGAAGGGGGAGCTCGAGCTGCTCAAGATCGCGCTCGACCTCGAACGGCAAACGAGCGGCTTCTACGCCCAGCTCGTGGACACCCTCCCCGCGGAGTACCGCGGGCTGTTCGCGCGCTTCCTCGAAATCGAGCAGGCGCACCTCCTCATCGTCCAGGCCGAGATCGACGCGATTGCGGGGCATGGGAGCTGGTTCGACGTGATGGAGTTCCGCCTCGAAGCCGGGTAGCGCCCGCGGGTAAGCACCCTCATCGCTTCCTGGCGCCGCCGATAGCGGACCATCTGCGTTGTCGGGCTGCGGCGGTTCGGATCGGTTCGGATCCTCACGTAGCCTCCGGCTACGCTCCGGTCCGACCGCCTTGCCCTCCTAGCATCTGGCCCACTCTCGGCGGCGCGGCTACACGCCCCAAGTTGCGGGGCCCTGCCTATCGTTGAGGTTCTTGTCTTCGAGGAAGGTTGTGGAGGCGGCGCGGCCTGCAGCCGGCGCAGCCGGCTCGCGGGCCACGGACCACGCCTCTTCGATCCACGACCCACGACCCACGATCCACGGTCTTCGCCGCGGCTCGCTACGAGCGGTCCCTGTGGTTGCCCTCGCGGCGTTCCACGCGCTTGAGGAGGAGGTAGCTGGCGGCCCCGATGGCGACCATCGCCACCCCGAATGCGGGGTACGCGAAGCGCCAGTTGTCGGGCCCGGTCATCATGCTCCACTCCGACATCCCGCCGATCCCCGCCAGGAGCGACAGCGGCATGAAGATCGTGGTGATCAAGGTGAGCCGGCGAACGCTCTTGTTCGTGCGGTTGGCGACCCGGGCCATCCGGTTGTTGATGAGCGAGAGGTACATCTCCGTGAGGTTGGCCAACAGGTCACGGTTCATCTCCGTGAACTCGAAGAACTTGGCCAGATGGTCGTAAATGTCGCGGAAGTGGTAGATCGCCTCCTCCGAGACGAAGGGCGAATCCCTGCGGCAGATCTTGACCAGAATCTCGCGCTCGTGAAACAAACTTTTGCGCAGGGAGAGCAGGGCGCGGCGCAGTTGGACGAGGCTGTCGAGCCTAAAGCCCGTGACATCCCGGAGGATCCCCTCCTCGGCCGCTTCGATGTCGTCCTCGAGCGGCTCGATCGCCTCGACCTTGCCGTCGACCGTGACGTCAAGGATGACGTGCAGCAGAAAGTCCGGACCCCGTTCCACGGTGGCGACGGCGCGGGCGGCGATCGCCTCGATCTTCTCGAACGTGGGGCGCTCGCCTCCCCCGATCCCGCTGACGCTCACGAGGAAGTCCTTCCCGAGGAAGAGATCCACCTCCCCGACGGTCAGCTCGCGGTCTCTGTACGAGTACCGGTTGAACAGGATGAAGGTGTGGCCGGGGTAGTCCTCGACCTTGGGCACCTGGTTCGAATCGAAACAGTCCTCCACCGCCAGCGGGTGGATCCCGAGCCGGCCGGCCACCGCGTCGAGTTCCGGCCGTGCCGGGTCGAACATGTCCACCCAGATGTAGCCGCCGTTGCCGCGCGCTGCGAGCGCCTCTTCGAGCGAGCCGACCTGCCGCATCCCCTTGCCCGCCTCGACGTGAAAGTACCTGCACTCCGACATGGACGCCCCCTCGCCACGGGATCCGCAAATCGCAGCCGCCCGTCACCCGCGCTGCGACGATTCTGGCAGATCTGAAGCGAATTCGTGGATCGTGGATCGTGGGTCGTGGATCGTGGTCCGAACCGGCCGCGCCGGCCGCAGGCCGCGCAGCCCCGAGCGCCGCCCTC
>NCBR01000252.1 GCA_002279285.1 Acidobacteria bacterium 37-71-11 | reverse complement strand
GAGGGCGAGAGCGAAGGCGATGCCGGCGTGGCTCCCGGGCCGGCTCCCGAGCATCCAGCCGGCGAGCCCACCCGCGGCGGCCATCACGAGGGCCCCCGGGATCAGCAGCACCGCCGCGAGCGCGGGTCCGGCCGCGTCGCTCCAGCGCGAGAACCGCTCGAGCGAGTCGCTCCGCCGGCCGCCCTTGAGTCCGTTGACGAGCAGCCGCCACTGCAGCCACGCCATCGCCCTGACCAGGCGGAGCCTCATGCCAGCCAATCCAGCGCCGGCTTCTCGGTGTCGCCCGCGCCGACGAGATCCAGGAAGATCTCCTCGAGCGTCTTGCCGCCGGCGCCCGAACGCAGCGCCGCCATCGAGCCCTGCGCCACGAGCTTGCCGTGGTGGATGACACCGATGTGGTCGGCGAGCCGCTCGACGATCTCGAGGATGTGCGAGGTCAGGAACACGGTGCCGCCGCGCGCGACGAACTGGTGGAGCATCTCCTTGATCTGGCGTGATGCGACCGCGTCGATCCCCTCGAACGGCTCGTCGAGGAAGAGCAGCCGCGGGGCGGGGAGGACGGCGACGGCCAGCGCGAGCTTCTTGCGCATGCCGTGTGAGTAATCGGCGACCAGCTTGTTCGCCGCCGGGCCGAGATCCAATAGATCGAGCAGCTCACCGGCGCGGGTCTGGATCGTGGCGCGGTCGAGGCCGTGCACCTGGCCCACGAACGACAGTGTCTCGACCGCGGTCAACCGCTCGAACAGCGCCTGTTCCTCGGGAATCACACCGACCTGTCGCTTGATTGCAAGGCTGTCCGTGGCGGGGTCCAGGCCGAGGATGCGAATCGTCCCCCCAGAGGGACGCAAGAGGGAGGTTAGGCACTTGATCGTGGTGGACTTGCCGGCGCCGTTGGGGCCGAGGAAGCCGTATAGACTGCCGCGGGGTACCGCGAGGTCGATGCCGTCGACCGCTGCGAGCTCGCCGAACCGGCGTGTCAGGGCGTGCGTTTCGACCGCGAGATCCATGGCGGGCGATTATACCGGAGCGTGGCCGGTGGGCTCATTTCCCGGCGCCAGGCATGGCAACGCAGAAGACCGCAAAGAGACCGCAGGAAGAGCGTCCGTGAAAGTGGGGTTGTCGGCCGGGGGCGGGGAGCGGTTCAGTTGGACAACGGGTCTTGACTCCCACTATCATAGTATCCTTGATTAACGTGTTGTTTTCAGAAAGGAGTCGCATGCCAAATATCGCCAAGGTCCTGAAAGACGAGATGGCCCGGATCGCACGCCGGGAAGCGAACACCGTCGTCGCCCCTGCCCGCAAGCCGGCCGCGGGGCTCAAGCGCACGGCCGCCGATCTGAAGCGCAAGGTCGCCGCGCTGGAGAAGGAGGTGCGGTCGTTGCAAAGGACGGTGGCTGGTCTCCGCCCGGCGTCGCCGGCTGCGGACACCGCCGCCGACAAGGCGCGCCTCACCGCGAAGGGGATGCGGAGCCTGCGGCGGAAACTGCGGTTGTCGGGGCAGGAGTTCGCCCAGCTCGTGGGCGTGACCGGACAGGCCGTCTACGCCTGGGAGAAGGGGAACGGGCCTCTGAAGGTGCGGGCCAAGACCAGGGCGGCGGTCCTCGCCATTCGCGGCATCGGGGCGCGGGAGGCGAAGCGGCGGCTCGCGGCGATGAACGACGCGCCGAAGCCGGCCAAGGCGATGGCCCGGCGGAAGGCGGGGAAGCCGAAGGGACGTACCCGCGCCGCAGCGTCCAAGACGTCCGCGTAATCGCCCGCCTCGCCGCCGCCGAGTGCCGGCCTGGTGGCGGGATGCGGATGAACTGCGGCGCCACAACTGGGGGCGGGTATGACAGACACTGAAACCCTCGCATTCGTCCTGGTTGGCGGCGTCGGCGAGCGTCTTCTCCCGCTGACGAACCATCGCGCGAAGCCTGCGATCCCCATCGCCGGCACCCAGCGCGTCATCGATTACGTCGTCTCCAACATCTGGAACTCGAAGATCCGGAACGTGATCTTGCCGACGCAGCACCTCCCCGGGTCGCTGAACCGCCAGATCAAGCTCGGCCACTCAGCCCGGTTCGGCGTCAGCGCCGAGCAGTACATCGACGACTCGCCGCCGATCCCTCCCAAGGGCCGCGATCTCGGGCGCTACCACGGCACCGCGAACGCGATCGCGCAGCACGCCTCTCTCATCCGCAAGGAGGCGCCGGACGTGGTCTTCGTCTTCGGCGGGGACCACGTCTATATGATGGACTACCGTCACTTCGAGCGCTTCCATCTCGAGCACGATGCCGACCTGACGATCATGGCCGTCAAGTGGCTCGTCAGCGCCGCGAGCCGGTACGGCGTGCTTGAGGTGGACCGGGAAGGGCGCGTCATCGGCTTCGAGGAGAAGCCGAAGAACCCCAGGCCGCTGCCCGAGGACCCGGAGCACTGCCTCGTCTCGATGGGGAACTACGCCTGGCGGTACCGGCCTCTGCTCGAGGAATTGGCCAGCGACGCGGCCAAGGAACCGGTGGACGACGACCGTGACCGGCGGGAGCCCGACCGGTACACGAGGCAGGACTTCGGGCGCAACGTGATCCCCTCGACGCTGCGCAACCCTGCCCGGCGTGTCTTCGCATGCGACTTTTCGCAGTTCCTCGTCAAGGGGGCGGCGGAGAAGGAGCGCGGCTACTGGCGCGACATCGGGACGATCGAGAGCTACTACGACACCAACATGGAGTTGCGGGCGACCGAACCGGCGATCAACCTGTACAACTCGCACTGGCCGATCTACACCCACGTCGAGAGCGGCTTGCCGGCCAAGTTCATCCACAGCAGCACGCGTATCGTCGACTCGCTCGTCGCCAACGGCGTCATCGTCAGCGGCGCCACCGTGGAGCGCAGCATTCTGTCGATGGTCGGCAAGGTCGAGGACGGCGCAAGGATCCTCGACTCGCTGATCCTCGGGCAGAACGTCATCGGCGCCGGCGCCCAGATCTGGCGCGCGATCGTGGACAAGTGGGTGACGGTGACTCCCGGCGAGACGATCGGCCTGGATCACGAGAAAGACGTCGCGCGCGGGTTCACGCTCGTGGACGGCGGGCACGAGATCAAGATCGAGATGCTCCGCGACGGCTATCGCTGCAGCGACGCCTGCATCACCGTCGTCCCGCGGGCGTACGATTTCACGCGGTAGCGGCCGATGCTTGCATCAGCCGGCGAACCGTCTCTATCGGCCCAAGGTTCACATTGCGGAGGCCGGTCTTTGCGTTTCCCCACCCACCTGCGGGCGGCCGCAAAGCCGTCCCTCGTCGTCATGCCCGCGAACGCTGGCATCCAGCATCTCCATGGCGGCGGTCGCGGGACCTCGATATACTGCGAGCAAGTTGTCTCGAGAGGGAGGCTCCCATGCGAGGTTGCAGGCTCCTTGGTGTGGCGGCGGCGGCCCTGCTCACCCTTGGCTCGGCCCCGGCGGACGAGCCCGGGCTGGCGGGGTTTTCCGATGCGTCGGCACGGGTTGAACGCGAGTGGGAGGCGAAGTTTCGCGCGATCCCGGACCCGGCGAGGCTGCGCGAGGACGTGCAGCGGCTCTC
>NCBR01000251.1 GCA_002279285.1 Acidobacteria bacterium 37-71-11 | reverse complement strand
TCAGGTCGGCGTCTTGCTCCCGTGCAACGTGACCGTGTCGGTCGAGGGGGGGCGGACGGTGGTGCGGGCGATGGACCCCGAGAGCGTGATGGGGCTCATCGGCATTCCGGAACTCGCACCCGTGGGCGCCAGCGTAGGCGCCGCGCTCCGCCGGGTCGTAGCCGCCTGCGAGGCGCAGGCTTAAGGCTCAATGGCCGGTGCCCTGTCCTTCCAAGGGCGGGTGGTCGGGGTGTTCAACCGCCCTGGTTGCGCTCCGGGACCGTGGTGTTGTAGTAGAAGGTGATGGTCACGCCCTCGTGGAAGACGCCGCCGAGGTCGGCGGGGAGCGGCGGCAGCGGCGAGGCGTTCTGGATCGCGTCGTGCGCCGCGAAGTCGAGAGGGGGGCGGCCGGAGCCGTTCTGAATCTCGATCCCGCTCACCGTCCCGTCGCGCTCGATGAAGAAGTGGATGCGGACGACCCCAGGCACGCCCATCTGGGCGATCTCGGGGATCTCCCAGTGGTAGCGGATGCGGCGCAGCATCTCGGCCGCGTACGGCCCCCAGTCGTACCACTGGGTGTCGAAGGTGAGCGGCCCGAGGTCCACCTGCCCGCCGCGGCGCTCCGGCGCGGCACCGCCCGGCGAGCCGAGCGCTCCGTAGCCGGTGAGGCCCTTGAGGCCCCCGGCGCCCTGCGTGGCGCCACCCGCCTTGGGTTGGAGGAGGATTGCGCCCGCCCCCTTGGCGGCGACCTTGGTCTCGGAGTCCTGCTGCGCGCCGGTCTGGGCGCCGCGGCCCGGTGTCTCGGAGGCGCTGCGCTGGCCTTCCGCCGGCCGGCTAGGCTTCGACTTCGGCGGCGCGGCGGGCTCGAGGCGGAGCTCCGGGGTGTTGCCGCGGGAGCCGGGGGTGAGCGCGGGGGCGCCCACGCCGCCGTGAGCACGCCGGTCGAGGTCGGACGCAGGGGCGCGGCGCGACGGCTTCTCTCGGAGTTGTTTGGGGAGCTGGACGAACTCGTAGAACGGGGTGTTGTCCTCCGGCGGTTTGGGGCGGACCTGGGGGGGGGCGACCCCCATGATCGTCTGCAGCAGGGAGTTTGTGCGCAGCTGAGTGACGAGCAGCAGGTGGAAGAGGACCGAAATCACGAGGGCGAGGAGGAGCGGGCGGTCGCGCAGTCGCAAAGGGCGCGGGGAGACGCGCTCGTTGAACAGGAAGAGGCCGGACGGGTCGTTGCCCAGCGGCCATGGCGCATCGTCGACGTCAGGCTCGAGCAGCCTGGATAGCCGCGACGGAACCGCTCCTCGCGGCTCGATGTCCTCGGAAGGATCACGGTCTGGGGCGCCGAACATATCGAAGGGTATAGTACAAGACGCGTGCCACGTTCGATTGCGTTCGGGCGCGACAGCGGCGGTCAGACCGTCATCTCCGGGCGCCATCTTGTCCGCGATCGAGGCACGGGCGGCGGCTGCGGTTGACCGCAGGCCGGGATCTCCCGATAATCCCCCGATGCATTGGCTGCGGAGTTTCCTCTCGACCCCTGCCGGCCGGTTCGTGGGTCGCTACGTGGTCGTGCTCAGCGTCAGCTTCCTGGTACTGGCGCTGCGCCCGGTCAACAAATGGGTTGTCAACCCCTATACAACGTTCGTGGCCGACGAATCGTGCGTCGTGCTCAACCTCTTCGGTGAGCACGCGCGGGTCGTCGGCCAGGTCCTTAGCTCGAGCCGGTTCTCGGTCACGATCTTCAACGGCTGCAACGGCCTCGAGGCGATCTTGATCTTCGTCTCGGGGGTGATCGCGTTTCCCGCGCCGTGGCGGCGCAAGGTGACCGGTGTGATCCTGGGCTTCGTCGCGATCCAGGTGTTCAACGTAATTCGGGTCATCTCTCTCTTCTACATCGGGGTGTTCCGGCCGGCGTGGTTCGACGTTTCCCACGTCTTCGTCTGGCAGTCGCTCGTGATCATCTTCGGTGTGGTGCTCTGGCTGGTGTGGGTGCGCCGGTATGCCCTCGCGGACGCCAAACGCTGACCTGCGCACGTTCCTGAAACGGCTGCCGCTCGCACTGGCGGCCGCGATCGCGATCTGGTTCGCGGTGAGGCCGATGTACAACCCGGCGCTGTGCGCGTCGGCCCAGTGGTTGGCCCGTTTCGGCGAGTTTCCCGCGGCATCGCTCGTCGTGCACCAGGGGAACAACGCCCTCCTCGGCAGGTCGGACATGCGGGCGACCTCGGAGTGGCTGAAGGTCCCGTTGACGCAGATCGACTTCAACCTGGTGCCGTTCCTCGCGCTCGTGTTCGCCCTGCCGGGGTGGCTCGCGGGGCGCGGTTGGCGCCGGTTGCTCGCCGCGGTGGGCGTGCTCGCCGCGTCGCACGTGCTCGGCCTGGTCTGGCAGATCAAGGCGCTCGAGGCGCTGTCGATGGGGCCTTGGAGCCGTGCGACATACTCGAGTCTCGCCCGCAACGTGTACGGGACGCTCCGCTACTTCTTCGACATCCCGGTCACGTTCGCGCTGCCGCTCGTGCTCTGGGTCGGCGCGTATCCCGAGAAGGTCTTCAAGCTCGTTGGCTTCTCCCTCCCGGCGAAGCGTTAAGTGCGGAGCAGCGAAGCGACTCCCGCAACTCGGCGGGAATCACGGTCGGGTGGCCCGTGGCCTTGTCCACGACCACGTGTCGGGTCTCCCCTTCGGCGAGGAGGCGCCCATCCGGTCCCTCGACGCGGTACTCGAACACCACGCGCCGGCTCGCGACCTCGCCGACGCGCACCCAGACCGTGACGTCGTCGTCGTAGCGGGCCGGCCGCCGGTACCGGCACGCCAGCTCGCCGACCATCAGGAGAACGCCGCGCCGCTCCCACTCCACGTACGGGAGGCCGACGGCGTGCGAGAGCGCAGTGCGCGCGACCTCGAACCAGACCGGATAGACGCTGTGATGGACGACGCCCATCTGGTCGGTCTCGGCGTAGCGAGCTTTCAGGTGGACGGGAAAGAACGAGTCGGCCACGGCCCATTGTAGCCGCGCCTCGGCTGGCGGACACGTGGGGCGCCCGTGGTTCCTCGCCGGCGCCCCGGGGCATGAGAATCGGCTCTTGCGGGGGAGGCTGCCTTCTTGCATTCGCTTTCCTTTCACTGCGTGAGGCTGTTTTGTTTTGCCCCGCGGGCTACGGCCGCGGTCGCTCGGGCGGCGCATCGAGCGCCGCCCTCCGACCCGCCTGCGCGTGCGACCGAGCTGGCCAGATCGGCGGGCGGACCCTCGCTGTCCCCCGCCGCCGCGTTGCGCCGGCGGGGTCAGCGTTTCCACCCGCCGCTCTGGCCGCTCGGGGCCCGCACGCTCCGGCGCCATCGGCCTCCGCCCGCTGGGCGGTCTTGGCCACCCACCCCCCCGCCAGGCGAAGATCCTGCCGTTGACTCTAGGCATCGGCAAGACCCTCGGCCTGCAGCAGGACCTCCGGCTGGTGGGTGGGGGGCATTCCATCCGCCCCGAGGCGCGCTGCTGGGTCGCGGCCGCAGGAGCTTCGGGCCGCAGCGAGCGGGGGCGAGCAAGGCCCGAACGCCGCTTCACCCGAGGGGCAAGCAAGAGCCCACGCAGTGGACGACGAAACGCCGCCCGAGCGACACGGGTACCGCCCGCGGGGCAAAACAGAGACCTAAGGCAGTGAAGAAGGGAACCACCCCCGCGGGACCGGGAAGAGAGAATGGCTCCGCGCAGAGGAGCCGAGCCGCGCAGGCCGGGCGAGCTTCCCGCCCGCTCGGGGAGCGTGTTAGGCTCGACGCAGGTATGCGAGCCCCCGACCCCCTGCTCTTGTGCGAGGACGACCTCGGGCTGGTCACCGACCTCTACCAGCTCACGATGTTCGCCGCATACCGAGACCACCGGCGCGGGGTCCGGGGCTGTTTCGAGCTCTGGTTTCGCGACCTTCCCCAGGGCCGCGACTTTCTTCTCGCCGCCGGGCTCGAACCCGCCCTCGCCTACCTGCTGGCGTTGCGCTTTCCACCCGAGCAGGTGGACGCGGTGCGGCGCCTCGACGCGTTTGCAGGCATGGACGAGGGGTTCTTCAGCGACCTCGCGACCCTGCGGTTCACGGGCGACGTGTGGGGCGTGCGCGAGGGCACGCCGGTGTTCGCCGGGGAGCCCGTGCTGCGGGTCGAGGCGCCGATCGAGCAGGCTCAGCTC
>NCBR01000076.1 GCA_002279285.1 Acidobacteria bacterium 37-71-11 | reverse complement strand
GGCCGGGCGGTCATCGAGGACTTCAACCGGGCCGAGTGCGGCTCCCGCCTCGGCGAGCGCCTCGGCACCGTTTGGGCCCGACTGCTGCTGCCGGTCGCCATGCCGCCCGGCCCGTGGGCCGTCCCCGCCGAGCGGCTCGCCGACTACCAGATCCCCGTCCACGGCCTCCTCTTCCCTCACGACCTGGCCGCGAACCGCAACGGCTACTTCTACGGCGTCTACACCAGCCCTCTGGTGGACGAGCTGACCGCCGACCTCGCGGTGGCGGCCGTCAACGACCCCGGCCTCCAGCTCGGGCGGCGCTCATCGCCCGACCTGCTGGCGGTGTCCTTCTCCGCCCAGGACCTCGTCTCGCACAACTACGGCCCCGAGTCCGAGGAGAACCTCGACGTCCTGCGCCGCCTCGACCTCCTCGTCGGGCGTCTGCTCGACGCTCTCGATGCGCGCATCGGCAGGACGCGCTACGTGCTGGCGTTCTCCGCCGATCACGGCTTCTCCCCCATCCCCGAGTACCGGAAGCGGATCGACCCCGGCTTCCGCGGCGGCCGCCTCGTCGACGGGCCGCGGGTCGCGGTCGGGGTTGTCCAGCGCCTCAACCGGTTTCTCGACGACAGGCTCGGCCTCGACCCGGCAAGTCGGCCGGTCGCGGCGGTCGAGGGGTGGGCGCTTTACTACACCCGGCCGCTCCCCCTGCGCGCCGTGGCCGGCCAGCACAGTCCGGCGGGTCGCCGGGTTGAAACCCGCGAAGTGGACGCCGCGCTGCCCGCGGCGCTCTCGACCCTGTTTGCGGAGGAACTCGCCGGCGTCGACCTCGCCTCCCAGGCCGACTCGTGGCCCGAGAACGACCCGATGACCGAGTTCGTGCGCAACGACTTCAACCCGGCGCGCTCGGGCGACGCCACCCTGATCCCGAAGCCCGGCGTCCTCATGCACTGGGATCCGGGCCGGGGCACGGGGCATGGTTCGCCGTACGAGTCCGACACGCACGTGCCGCTGATCTTCCTCGGCGGGCCGTTCGCGCCCGGCCGCATCGAGGCCGACACGACGCCGTACGACCTCGCGCCGACGCTCGCGGCGGTGTTGGCCGTGACGATGCCGGCCGCCACGGGTCGCTCCCTCGTCCCGTCGCCTGCCCCCGAGGTCGCGGCTCAGAGGCGCCCGAAGTAGACCTGCGTGTCGTAGGCGAACGCGACCGTGCCGCCCTCGTTGTGCCGATCGAACACCGCGCGTAGAGCCGCGAGCATTGGGGCGTGGTTCGGGTGCCCGGCCGCGGGCGCGTACGAGGAGGACAGCAGCCGGCCTTCGAGCGCCTCGTAGTCGAACACCTGCCGGTTGGGAAACACCCGCAGCCTAAACGACGCGGGGTCGAAGAACTTTGCGATCACCGCGTCGGTGACGTTCGCGTGGTCCACCCGCTCGTAGTCCGTCGCGTACTCCAGGAGCAGCCGCTCGTACTCGACCGCGAAGGCGTCGGCGTCCTTGCGACGCAGGTTCCAGAGCAGGACCACCCATCCGCCCGGCTTGAGGATGTGGGCAAACTCGGCGCGCGCACGCGGCCGGTCGAACCAGTGGAACGCCTGCGCCGCGGTCACGATGTCCACGCTCGCGACGGGGAGCGTCGTCCCCTCCGCGCGCGCGTCCACGCTGACGAACCCCGGATACGAGGCGAGCACCCGTTCCCCCTCGGCGCGCATGTCGGCGTTCGGCTCGACGCCGAACACTCGGCAGCCGCGCGCGAGCAGCATCTCGGCGAGGATCCCCGTCCCCGAGCCGATGTCGGCGACGACCGATCCAGGCGTCAGGCCGCACTCGCCTTCGAGGAGCGTCACGACCGCACCGGGGTAGCCGGGCCGGTGCCGCGCGTACAGCTCCGCCCGCCCCTTGAACCGCCGGGTCGGGTCGAAGAAACCCCGGTCGCGGCCCTGGCCACCGTGATCGTCCACGCTCGGATTCTCGCTCAGCCGTGGTTGCGGCTCAAGGGGACGCCGCCCCGGCGGTTGCCGCCGGCGGCGCAGCCGTGCAAGATGGCGCCAGGAGGTTCACCGTGGCCCACACGCCCCCCTCGTTCCCACCTCTCCGCCGCACCCCCTTGGCCGGCATCGCGCCGGCTGCCGCCATGGTCGTCCTGCTGCTCGCGGCGGCCGGCCCCTCCGCCGCCCAGACCGCTCCCGCCGCCGCCGAGCAGGCGCTGCAGGCCAGGGTGGCGCGGATCCTCGCCGAGACGCCGCTCATTGACGGCCACAACGACCTCCCCGAGAACTACAAGGAGCGCGTCAACGACCACCTCGACCGGATCGAGATCGCCGGGGACACGAGCACGCTCGCGCAGCCCCTGCACACCGACATCCCCCGCCTACGGCGCGGTGGCCTCGGCGGCCAGTTCTGGTCGGTGTTCGTGCCCACGACGCTCGAGGGCCCGCCGGCCGCCGTCGCCCTCTTCGAGCAGATCGACCTGGTTCACCGCATGATCGCCCGCTACCCGGAGACGTTCGCCTTCGCCGGCAGCGCCGCCGACGTCGAGCGTATCCACCGCTCGGGCAAGATCGCCTCCCTGATCGGCATCGAGGGCGGCTATTCGATCGCGAATTCGCTCGCCGTGCTGCGGCAGGCGTACGCGTGCGGCGCGCGTTACATGACGCTCACCCACTGGAAGTCGATCGACTGGGCCGATGCCGCCACCGACGCGCCCCGGCACGACGGCCTCACCCGCTTCGGGCGCGAGGTCGTGCGCGAGATGAACCGCTTGGGGATGCTGGTGGACCTCTCTCACGTCTCCGACAAGGTGATGCTCGACGCGCTGGCCACGAGCCAGGCGCCGGTGATCTTCTCGCACTCCTCGGCGCGGGCGCTGTGCCGACACCCGCGCAACGTCCCCGACGACATTCTCCGCCGCGTCGCCGCAAACCGCGGCATCGTCATGGTCAACGTCGCGCCGGGGTTCGTCTCCGAGCAGGCGCGCATCGCCTCCGAGCCGGTGGAGGCGGAGTGGGCGCGCCTCGGCGCGCTCCACCCCGACGATCCCGAGCGCGTCGAATCCGAGCTGCGCGCGTTCGCGGCGCAGCACCCCGTCCCGGACGCCACTCTCGCTCAAGTCGCCGACCACATCGAGCACATCCGCAAGGTCGCCGGGGTCGACCACGTCGGCATCGGCTCCGACTTCGACGGCATCGGCCGCACCCCGGTCGGCATGGAGGACGTCTCCAAGTACCCCGCGCTGCTCGCCGAGCTGCTGCGCCGGGGTTGGAGCGACGACGACGTGAAGAAGGTCGCGGGCCGCAACATCCTGCGCGTGATGCACGAGGCCGAGCGTGTCGCCGTCCGCCTGCAGAAGGAACGGCCCGCCTCCGACGCACGCATCGAGGAGCTGGACGCCACGCCCGCCCCCGATCGCGGCGGCACGGCCGGCGCGTCCGAGTAGGCGCGGCGCGTGGACGTGGTCCGTTGAGGCGCCCGCCGCGAAACGATACGATGGCGACAGAGGTTCAGCCGGATGGATAGCCGCCTGCGCGATGTCGCGGTCTCGCTCGCGCTCTTCGCCGTCACCGTCGTCATGGCGGTGCAGGAGAGCTGGGCGACGACCGACCTGGTGTGGGGCCTGTGGGTCTCGAGCCTCGCGGTCGGGTACTCGTTGATCCTGGCCTCGATCGTCGGGACCCTCGTCACCGGCACGCCGGCGTCGCTGATGCCGCAACGGACGCGTCCCGGCGCTCCGCCGCCGGCGCGAGCCGCCGGAGGGTTCCACCCGCCGGCCGGGTGTGCCGCCCTGCCGCTCAACGCCTTCGTCGCGATGGTCTGCATCGGCGTCCTCGGCCTGAGCCGCGTGACGGCCGCCGTCCTCCTGCTGGCCGGGGCGAGCACGCTCCTCGCCGTCGGCGGGATGTTGCGCTCGCGGCCCGGTTTCGGGGCGTTCCCCGACCCCGACCACGGCGTCGCCCGCGTCGTCGTGATGCTCCCCGGGGTCCTGTTCATGGTCGGGTTCTTCACCGTTCACTTCTTCGGGTTCCACCTCATCCACGGGTTGCTCCTCAACGGCTTCTTCCCGCTGGTGCGCGCGACCCCGTTCGGCAAGAGCCCGGAGCAGGTGTTCGCCCTCGTCACCTCGTTTGCCGCCGAGGCGATGCGCCGCTACTGGCCGTTCGTCGCGGCGAGCGCGCTCTCGCGCCTGCCCGCCTACGCCCGGGCGTTCGCCATCACGGACGGCGGCATGCTCTTCGCCCCCTACCTCAACGTCATCCGCATGCACGCGATGATCTTCGTGTTCGCGTTCCTCGGCCGGGGGCGGATCGAGTCATGGGGCCTGTACGCCCTCCTCGTCGTCTACTTCCTCCCCCTCGGGAGCGTCATCGGCCTGCTCCGGCGGCGGCCTCCTGCGGGCGCCGCCGGGGGTGTGACGACACCGGTCTAGCTGTGGAATCTCATGAGGTTGTTCAGTAAAGGGAGTGGTCCATCCGAGTGAGGTCCGCCTCCCATTGGTGGCGAGACCTGCACCCCGGAGGGACGGGATGGACCTTCACCAGAATGCCCGAAGCTGTCCCGCGAGTCGAGCGGCATTCCGGACTGTCCCACCGCTCCGGCGGGACGGCATTGCGAGCGCTATCGAGCCTCCGGCAGGAAGCGCGGGTCGAGGTCCCGTAGCACCGGGAACTCTCGCCGGTACGTCAGCAGCGCTTCGAGGTCGAGGTCGGCTTCGAGAACGGCCGGCGCGCCGCCCGCCTCCGCGATCACCTCGCCGCGGGGATCGAGGACCCGGCTGCGGCCCGAGTACACCGCGTTGGGGTCCCGCCCGCACCTGTTGACGCCGATCACGTACGCCTGGTTCTCGATCGCGCGCGCCGCCAGCAGGGCAAGCCAGTGCGCCTCGCGCGCGGCGGGCCAGTTCGCGATCACGACGAGGAGGTTCGCGCCGGCCCGGGTCGCGACCCGGAACACCTCCGGAAAGCGCAGGTCGTAGCAGACGAACGGGGCGACGGCGAAACCGCCCCACGCGAACGTGACGACCTCGCCGCCGCGGGCGAACCGGCGGTCCTCCCCGGCGAACGAGAACGGGTGGATCTTGCTGTAGCGCGCGAGCTCACCGCCGTCGGGGCCGAACGCGACGGCCTGGTTGAGGCCCAGCGCAGCGGGTGGATCGCGCCGCACGACCCCGCCGACGAGGCAGACGCCCAGGCGCGCGGCGGTCGCCGCCATGAAGCGCTCGACCGGCCGCTCGGGCGACTGGGCGGCCGCGGCGAGGTTCATCGAGAACCCCGTCGCGAACATCTCCGGGAGGACGACGAGCGAACCCCTCGGGGGCGGTGTCGCCTCCAGCAGCGCCGCCACGGCCCGGCAGTTCGTCTCCGGCTCCTCCCACACGATGTCGACCTGGCAGGCAACGACGTGCAGCGCCACTTACCCTCCGACCACGGCCCTGATGCCGCGCACGAGGCGGCCCAGCCCTTCGGCGACGGTGTCACGCGTGAGCGCACCGTAGGAAATGCGCAGCGCGCATTCGGACGTGACTCCGAACGTCGAGCCCGGGATCGCCGCCACCCGGTACTCCCGCACCAGCCGTTCCACCAGCGCCATCGAATCGAGGCGCGTGCGAATCCGTAGGACTTGGAGAGCGAGAACAGCGAGATCGTGTGCCCGGCGGCGCCTGGCTCCGACGCCGGCGAGACGTGACGGGCGCCGTCGTAAACGAAGTACTCGTAGGCCTCGTCGTGCACGTGGTAGACGCCGCGCTCCCGGCACAGCGCGTTGATCGCACGCAGTGTCGCCTCGGGGTACACCGCCCCGCTCGGGTTGTTGGGCGAGACCGTCACGACGGCGCGGGTGCGCGAGGTGATCGCGGCCTCGATGCGCGACACCACCGGTTGGTGTGCCGCGTCCGTCGGGACGGCGATCGGCCGGCAGCCGGCGATCGTCACTGCCATGCGGTGGTTGAAGTAGTACGGCTCGAGCAGGATCACCTCGTCGCCCGGGTCGGTGATCGCAAGCACGGCGTTGGCGAACGCCATGTTGCCGCCCGCGGTCACGACGATGCGCGAGTCGTCGGTCAACGCGATGGCGTTGTCGGCGGCGAGCTTGGCCGCGATCGCATCGAGCAGCGCCGGGATCCCCTCCACGGGGCCGTACATGTGGTTGTCGGGATCGGCGGCGAAGCGTGCGACCGCCTCGAGCGCCTCGGGCGGCGGCGGGTAGCCGACCACGCCCTGTCCGAGCGAGATCGTCCCCGGGTT
Source organism: Acidobacteria bacterium 37-71-11 (assembly GCA_002279285.1). GTDB lineage: Bacteria > Acidobacteriota > Thermoanaerobaculia > Thermoanaerobaculales > Thermoanaerobaculaceae > RBG-13-68-16. The sequence continues at coordinate 9,458 of NCBR01000076.1, read as the reverse complement.
GTCCCGGATCAGGCGCCCGACCACCGGGATCACCGGCGTCTGCACCATCTGCATTCGGAGGCTGTCCCGCATCGCGCCGTGCCGATTCTAGCCTGGGCCGCGTTCGCGGTCGCCGTTGCCGGCTGCCCGCGGCCGGGATCGAGTGCCGCGCGACGCCTCGGTCACCGCGCCGAGACGAGCCTGAGCCCGACGATTCCCGCGACCACGAGGCCGATGCAGGCGAGGCGCGCCCAGTCGCGCGGCTCGCCGAACAGGATCATCCCCAGCACCGCCGTCCCCACGGCGCCGATGCCGGTCCACACCGCGTAGGCGGTTCCGATCGGCAGCGTGCGAGCGGCCTGCGCCAACAGGAAGAAGCTCACCAGCCCGCCACCGATCGTGAGTACGCTGGGGACCAGGCGCGTGAACCCGGCCGTGTACTTCAAGCCGACCGCCCACGCCACCTCGACCAGACCCGCCACGACGAGGACCAACCACGCCACCGCCACCTCCCGGGCCACCGACGATACGAAACCCCCACCCTCAAAATGAAACATGCGGTACCAGGTACCGACACGTGCCGTTTTTGTCAGTGAGCGCCCCGGGCCAGCCACCAGAGCACGGCCGCTCCGATTGCGATTCGGTAGACGGCGAAGGGCACGAAGCCGCGGCGCCGCACCCAGTTCATGAACCACGCCACGACCCCGTACGCCACGATGAACGACACCGAAAAGCCGATGCCCAGCAGCACCCAACCGTGCGGCGTCATCCGGACCGCGCCGAGCGGGTTCGCCTGCGCGTGCCAGAGGGTCTTGAACAGGTCGTATCCGGTGGCAGCCACCATCGTCGGCATGGAAAGGAAGAACGAGAACTCCAGCGCGGAGGTGCGCGTCATGCCGGCGAGCTGCCCAGCGGAGATGGTGGCCATCGAACGCGAGGTGCCGGGGAACACGGCGGAGAGGGTCTGGCACAGACCGATCCACACCGCCTGCCCGGGGCCCATCGCCTCCATCCGGTCGGTGTGGGTGCGCAGGGACCCGTGCTCGTACAGCGCGTCCACCACCCACATCACGATGCCGCCCACGACCAGGGAGAGGCCCATCACCGCCAGGCTCTCGAGGTGCTTGCCGATGAGCTTGATGAGCAGCAGCGAGGGCACCGCGGTGCACACGAAGGCGAGCGCCGTCAGCGTGAGAGGGTGCGTCGCCCAGCCCCGACCGTCGCGACCGCCGCGCGGGAAGGAGGCCACGAAGCGCACGATCCTCTCGCGGAAGTAGATCGGCAAGCAGAGGATCGCGCCCAACTGGATGACGATGGAGAACATCTTCCAGTAGCCGTCGGAGAGCGAGACGCCGGCGAGCGCCTCAAAGATACGGAGGTGGGCGGTCGAGCTGACTGGAAGGAACTCCGTCAGGCCCTCGATGAAACCCAGCAGCACGCTCAACAGGACGTCGTTCAATCATCCTCCCCGGCCCCGGTTGCGTGTTCAGGTACCAGGCACCGCAGTTCTATTATCTGGCCCGGTGAAGCGGCCGAAGCGCAGCGCCAGGGTGGGCAGCACGAGCAGGTTGAGCGCCGTGGAGGTCACGAGCCCCCCCAGGATCACGAGCGCCATCGGGCCCTCGATCTCGCGCCCCGGCGCGCCGCTCCCGAGCGCGAGCGGCAGCAGGCCGAGCCCGGTCACCAGCGCGGTCATGAGGATCGGCGCCAGTCTCTCCTCGGCGCCGCGCAGCGCCGCCGCCGGTCCCCAGATCTCGCCCTCCACGCCCACCAGGTGCTCGTAGTGCGAGATCAGCATGATCGAGTTGCGCAGCGTGATGCCGAACACGGTCACGAACCCCACCAGCGAGCCCAGCGAGAGATCGCCCCCGCTCGCCAGCACGACCAGGATCCCGCCGACCAGGGCGAACGGCAGGTTGGCCAGGACGAGGAGGAAGTTGCGCGCCGAGCCCATGACCATCGAAAGCAGGATGAGGATGCCGACACCGGCAATTGCGGCGTGCACGAGCAGGTCGCGGGTGGAGCGGGCCTGCTCGGCCGCCGACCCGGCGAAGTCCAGGTAGACGCCGGCCGGCAGCGGCACCGCCGCGGCGAGCCGCCGCTTCGCGTCCGCCACGAACGAGGCGACGTTGCGCCCCACCACGCTGCAGGTCACGGCCTGCACGCGGCGCGCGCCCTCGTGCAACACCGAGTACCGCCCCGTCGTCTCGAAGACATCCGCCACGCGGCCGAGGGGCACGAACGTTCCCTCGGCGTTGCGCAGCGGCAGCGCCCCGACCGAGCCGGGGTCGGCGCGCAGCGCCGGGTCGAGGATGACGGCGGCGGCGAAGATCTTGCCGGCGTCGTACACCTGGCCGACGACCTGGCCCTGGTAGGCGGTGCGCACCGCGTCGAGTGCCGTCACCGGGTCGAGGCCCCAGCGGGCCAGCTCGGCGCGCCGCAACCGGACGACGAGCTGTGGGCTGCCGGGCGGCGACTGCACCAGCACGTCCGCCGCGCCCGGCACCTTGGCGAGCACCGCGGCCACCGCGGCGGCCTTGGCGTCGAGGACGTCGAGGTCGGACCCGAAGATGTTCACGGCCACGGGAGCGCCGTAGCCGGAGAGCGTTTCCTCCACCCTCTCCGACAGGAAGGTGTTGACCGCGAAGTTGGCTCCCGGAAAGCCGTGCAGGACGTCGCGGATCTTCGCTTCGACCCGCCGGCTCGCCGCGCCTCCGAGCGGTTTGAGGTCCACTTCGATCTCGCTCGAGTGGGTGCCCATGATGTCGTCGGCCGCGTCCGCCCGCCCCACCCGCTGCCCCACCGCCCGCACTTCCGGCAGCGCGAGCAGCAACTTGGAGAGCGTGCCACCCATGCGCAGCGATTCCGCCAGGGAGGTCCCCGGCACCGCGGTCATGTGGACGACGAAGTGGCCTTCCTTGAGCTGCGGCACGAAACCGCCGCCGAAGAACGGCAGCATCGCGAGTCCGCCGACCGTCAGCACCGCGACGGCCGTGATGACCACCCGGGGGTGGCGCTCCACCCGCACCAGCAGCGGCACGTAGCGCGCCCGCAACCACACCACCACGGGCGGCTCGCCCTCGGGCAGCCGGTCCTCGCGCAGGAGCAACGAGCACAGCGCCGGCGTCACCGTCAGCGCCACCACGAGCGAGGCCAGGATCGCCAGGATGTACGCCATGCCGAGCGGCGCGAACAACCGCCCCGCGACCCCCGACATCGTGAGGATGGGGACGAACACCAGCACCACCGCGAAGGTGGCGTAGACCACGGCGCTGCGCACCTCGATCGACGCGTCGTAGATGACGCGCAGGGCCGGCAGCGGCGCTTCGCGCCGGCGGTTCTCGCGCAGCCGGCGCAGGATGTTCTCGACGTCGATGACGGCGTCGTCCACCACCTCGCCGATGGCGATGGCGAGCCCGCCCAGCGTCATCGTGTTGAGCGAGATGCCGAGGCGCTCGAGCACCGTGACCGCGGCGAGCAGCGAGAGCGGGATCGCCGTGCACGAGATCGCCGCGGTGCGCAGGTTGAACAGGAAGAGGCTCAGAACCACCACGACCAGGAGAGCGCCCAGCAGCAGCGCCGACCTCACGTTGCCGGTGGCGGTCGCGATGAAACGCGCCGGGCGCAGGATGTTGTCGGCGTCCAAGCGCACGCCCTGCGCGTCGAGGGTCGGCCGCAGCTCGGCGAGCGCCCGGTCCACCTGCCCGGTCACCCGGTACTGCGAAGAGACCATGAGCATGACGCCGGGCTTGCCCATGATGCTGGCCGCCCCGACCGGCGGCTCGGCGCCGTCCACGACCTTGGCCACGTCCCCGAGACGCACGACCGCGCCGCCGCGGCGGGCGACGACGGTGTCGGCCAGCTCGGCTGGGGTGAGCGCCTGCCCCTCGGTGTGGATCACCAGGCGCTGGTTGACCGTGTCCACCTGCCCGGCGCCGCGCACGCCGGTGGCGTGCCGCGCCGCGGCCACGATATCCTCGATCGCAAGGCCGAAGCGCACGAGGCGCTCCGGCTCGACCTGCACCTGCAGCTGCCGTACGTCGCCGCCGAACACCGCCACCTTGGCCACGCCGGGCACCGCGAGCAGCCGCTGTCGCACCGTCCAGTCGGCGATGGTGCGCAACTCCATGAGGCTGCGGGTCGACGACGTCAGGCCGACGGCGAGCACCGTGCTGGTGGACGAGGTCAGCGGCGTCATCTCCGGCGGCCCCAGTCCGGCCGGCAGACTGCTCGCCACCGCGGCGAGACGCTCCGCGACCAGCTGGCGGTCGAGGAAGATCTCGCTGCTCGGCTGGAAGATGACGGTGATGACCGACAGCCCCTGGATCGAGCCGGAGCGCAGCGATTCGATCCCCTGCAGACCGTTGAGGACGTTCTCGATCGGCTGGGTGACGAGCGCCTCGACCTGCTCCGGGGAGAGGCCCGGCGCCCCGGTCTGGATCTGGACCTGAGGCGGGGCGAACTCGGGGAAGACGTCGTAGCGCGCCTGGAACAGCGAGTAGACGCCGTAGCCGAGGAACGCCGCGGCGAGGGCGATGACGACCCCGCGGAAGCGCAACGCAAAACGGACGATCGCGGATAGCATCCCGGTTTCCGCCCGTCAGCCCTCGGAACCCTGGATGGCGGCGCGGCCCTCCTCCGAAAGCAGCATCTGCGCGCCGCGCACCACGACCCGCCCCCCCGCCGTCACGCCGGCCGTCACGAACCAGCCGCCGGGGACCGGCGCGTCCGTCGCCACCTCGCGCCGCACGAAACGCCCCGGCGCCTCTTCGAGGTAGACCCACGCTCGCCCCTGCCACCACACCACCGCGGCGGCCGGCACCGTGACGCCCGTGACCGCCGGCCCGGTGGGCAGGAACGCCTCGACGCCGGCGCCGGGGAGCAACCCGGGTGCGTCGGGCGCCGCGTAGTAGAAGCTCACGCCCTGGATCCGCGGGTCGGTGCGCGGGGCCGGCGAGATCAGGCGCGCCGCGACCGCGGCGCCGCCGCCACCGCGCACGGTGGCCGTGGCGGGCGCCGACTCCAGGGCCGTGCCTGGCGGCAGCGTGACCTGGACCAGGCGCTGCCGCTGCGCCAGCAACGCATCGAGTTCGGAGGAACCACGCTCGAGCCAGCCCGCGGCGACGGCGCCCCAGCGCTGGCGCGCGGCGGCCACTCGCGCCGCCAACGCCGCATCCGCGGCCCTGGCTTCTGCGTCGTCGCCGCGCCACTTCGCGGTCGCCGCTTCAAGCGTCTTGTCGGAGGCGTTGCGCTCGTCGGCGTGCAGCGCCCGCACGCGCTCGAACTCGGCGCGGGACGCCGCCACCATGGCGCGCGCCTGCTCCACTCTGGCCGCGGCCGCGGTCAGCGCGCCGCGAGCATCCGCCAACTCGGTGAGGTCGAGGACGGCGCCGTACGCGATCGCCTCGGCCCGGTGGGTTTGCGCCGGCAGCGCCTTGACCTCGAGGCCGCTCCTGGCCAGAGTCGCCGCGTCGAACGTGACGACCGTCTCACCGTGGACGACGGTCACCCGCGGCGGCGCCGAGACCGGTGGCGCGGTGTCGTCCTCGTCCGCCTCGCTGCGTGCAACGCCGCCTGCCACCAGCAGCGCGAGGGCGACAGCCGCAGCAGCGGCCCGCACCCACGCGGCCAAGATCTGGTCCCTGGATCTCACGGCCGACCCTCCTTTGCGTCCCGCGGCCCGGTGGCGCCCACGGCCGGCAGCGGGCTGGCCGGCGCCAGCGGCCGCCGCACCGCGTCCTCGACCCGGCCCACCGCCCGCTGCGCCGCCGCCTGCACATCCAAGAGGGCGAGGGCACCGGCGCCGCGCGCGACCTCGGCGTCCACCAGGCTCAAACGGTCGGTCTCGCCGGCGGCGAACTGCTTGGCGGCGGCGGCGAGCGCGGCATCGCCGGCGCGCCTCCGCCTCGGCGATCGGCCCCTGGTTGCGGTTCATCACCGGGAGCACCAGCGCAACGCCCAGCGCCCACTGGTTGCTTCCCTTGTCGAACGTGTACCCGGGCCCGAGGTGGATGTCCGGGTACTGGCGCGCCACCTCGAGCCGCAGCGCCGTCTCGCTCGCGGCGTACTCCGCCAGCGCCGCGAGGATATCGGGCCGGTTCAGCAGCGCCTCGGCCCGCACGTCCCGCGTTCCCAGTTCTTCCTCGGCCGGCAGCCGCCCGGTAAAGCCGAAGTCGATCGCCTCGCCGGCCAGCGCCGGCGCGCTCACGCCGATCGCGTCGGCCACCCGCACCAGGGCCGCGGCCCGCTGTTCCCGCGCCTGTCCCAGGGCGAGCGCGACGCGCTCGCGCTCGCGCCGCCCGAGGATGACCTCGAGCCGGGCGACCTCTCCGTTGGCGAACCGCGCGTCGAGCAGGCGCATACGTTCCTGCGCCACCTCGTCCTGCCGCAGCAGCAGCGCCTCGGCCCGCCCGGCCTGCCAGAGATCCACCAACCGCGCCCGCAGCCGCGAGCGCACATGCCACGCCTGCTCGCCGAGGCGCAGCCGCGCGACCTCGGAGAGGTTGTGCGCCTCGGCGATGCGGATGGTGCGCTTGCCCGCGGTCGTCAGCGGGACGTCGAAGGCCACCGACAGCACCCACGGCGTCACCCCTCCCGGCGCGTTGCTCACCCACTCCGGCTTCACCCCCAGGGCGGGGTTCGCCCGCTGGCCGGCCGTGACCACCGCCGCCTCGGCGCCGGCGAGCTGGGCCCGCGCCACGTCGAGGTCCGGGCTGAAGTAGAGCGCGGCGAGCGTGAGCTGCTCGAAGTCCATCGCCGCCGGCGGCCACCCCTTGACGGGCCGGCCGGCCTCCGCCTCGACGAAGCGCCGCAAGCCCGCGTCGTCCAGCCGCCGCGCCTCGAACCGCGCCGCTGTCTCGGACGGGTGCAGCGGCTGCGAACGGTAGGTGACGCACCCCGCCATCGCCGCCAGCGCCAGCAGGAGCCCGAGGCCGGGCCATATCCGCATCACCGGATCGGCTGCCGTCGAGACGCTCCGCGCCAGGCCACCGCTCGTCACAACAATTGAACCTAGTCTCACCGCCGGAGCCTGTCAAGAACGCAGACGAACGGCACGAGCACTCAGGTTGCCGCCGCCTCGCGCCGCTGCAGGAGGAAAGCGAAGCCGAGGAGGCGGTAGACCAGCTTGGCGGCGAGGAAGTCCGGCGCGACGAGCCCCGGGATCGGCGCCAGCTCGACCACGTCGAACCCCACGATGCGCTTGCGCCGCGCCACCTCGCGCAGCACCGCGAGGGCGCGGTACCAGTCGAGGCCGCCCGGTTCCGGCGTGCCGGTGGCCGGCATGATCGCCGGGTCGAATGCGTCGAGGTCGACGGTGACGTAGACCTCCTCCGGCAGCGCCGCCACCACCCGCTCCACCCAACGCTCGACCGGCGAGCCGACCGCCTCGGGCGCGTACACCGCGCAGATCCCGCGCTCGCGGATCAGGTTGCTCTCATCACCGGTCAGCGACCGGATCCCCACCTGGACCAACGGCACGCCGTCGTCGAGCAGCCGGTGCATCACGCAGGCGTGGTTGTGAGGCGAGCCTTCGAAGGAGTCGCGGAGGTCGGCGTGGGCGTCGAGCTGCAGCACCCCGAGTCCGGGGTGGCGCGAGCGCACGGCGCGCACCAGCGGCGCCGTGATCGAGTGTTCGCCCCCGAGCGCCACCAGGAACCGCCCGGACTCCACGATCCCGCTCGCCACATCCTCGATGCGGCGCATCGTGGCCTCGGGCCCGGAAGTGTCGGGGACCACCGCCGGGAGGGTCTCGATCCCGACCTCCTCCCACGTCTCGCGCTCCAACTCCTCGTCGTAGGTCTCGAGGTGCGTCGAGGCCTCGAGGATCGCGAGCGGGCCGCGCCGAGCGCCGGGCTGGTACGAGGTCGTCAGGTCGTACGGGACCGGCAGCACCGCCACACGCGGCTCGCGCGCCGGCTTGAGCTCGGCGGGGACCCCGAGAAACTCCTGGTACGGGGCGTAGCGCTCGTCGCTCACTGCCGCCCTCCCGCGCCGGTTCGCGTCATGCGTGCGTCCCCAGACGGGCCAGGTAGTCGTCGCGCAGCCTCGCCAGCATCGCGTCCCGCCGATCGTACAGGCGCTTGAGCGGGCGCGGCTCGCGGTTGGCCAGGGCGTACGCCGCCAGCAGGGGAAGCGCGATCGTCGAGTCGGTGTACACGACCACCGCGCTCGGCAACTGGTCGGGATCGATCTTCCCCCAGGAGACCGCCTCCGAGGGCGTCGCACCGGAGAGGCCGCCGGTGTCGGCACGGGCGTCGGTGATCTGCAGGAAGTAGTCGTGCCCCTTCTCCGGCAGGCCGAGGACCTCCTGGATCTGCGGCTCCGTCTGCAGCACGAAGTTCTTCGGGCTGCCGCCGCCCAGGATCAGCACGCCGCTCTTGCCGCCGTCCCGCTTGGCGCCGTAGACGATCGCGGCGGTTTCGTTGACGTCGAGGTTGGGGTCGATCACGAGCTTCGAGCCGGTGAGCGCCATCGCGGCGACGTTCATGCCGATCGAGGAGTCTCCGGGCGACGAGGTGTAGACCGGCACGCCGGCGCGGTGGCAGGCGGCGATCAGCGAGTGGCCCTCGGTCGAAAGGAGCTTCTCGCGCGCCGCCACGTACCCTCCGAGGCGATAGTGGAACTCCGCCGACGACATCGCCCGGCCGAACTCGGGTGCCGCGATCACCTCGCGGACGAACGCGTCGGTGTCGAGCAGCACGTCGTACTCGAAGAAGATGTCGTAGATCCGGATCACGCCGGCCTGCCTCAGCTCGACGTCCGAGACGAACGGCGAGCCGTGGTGGAGGTGCATCCCGAGGCCGTAGTGCATGTCGTGGTAGAGGTTCGCGCCGGTCGAGACCATCCAGTCCACGAAACCGGCCTCGATGAGGGGGACCAGGCAGGAGATGCCGTACCCTCCCGGCGTCAGGGCGCCGGTGAGCGAGACGGCCACCGTCGTCTCCGGCGCCAGCATCTTGCGGGCGAACAGCCGCGCGCCCTCGCGCAGGCGGGCCGCGTTGTAGGCGGAGAAAACCCCGTCCACCAGCTCCGCGGCGGTCATGTCGCCGCGCACCCTGGGGGGCAGGATCCGGCCGCCGCCAAGGTACTTCTTCGTCGCTCCCGCCATCGCTCCCCCTCTAGTCGAACAGCAGCACCGCGGCCGCAACGACCGTGGTCCACTTCCCGGGGCGGCCGACGATCGCCGACTGCGTGACGTTGCGCGTCGTCACGATCTTGTTGGAGATCTTCCAGATCTGGCGCTTCTCGTCCCACGACTGGTTCTCGTCGAACTCGACGCCCAGGGTGGAGGCGAGCATCGAGGCCGCGAGGTCCTCCGCGTAGTCCCCCGCTTCCTTGCCGGTCTGGCCGAACGCGTGGTGCTCGGAGAGGTAGCCGTACATCCTCTTGTCGGCCGGCACCGCGACGCCGATCGAGGCGGCGGCCATGCGGTGCGGCTCGTTCGTCTCGGCGCGGCTCATCACCACGAACGCGATCTG
>NCBR01000250.1 GCA_002279285.1 Acidobacteria bacterium 37-71-11 | reverse complement strand
ACCACCCCGCGCCACCATCCCAACGCGATCAACCCCAACAACAGGGGGAGGAGCACCCAGAGGAACCGGCGAGCTGGCAGCCTCACCGAGCAAACGGGTCCCTTCCGGCGAACGCCGCTGCGCCGCCGAGTTCTTCTTCGATCCGCAGCAGCCGGTTGTACTTGGCGATACGCTCGCCGCGCGACGCCGAGCCGGTCTTGATGAGGCCGCAGCCGCATGCGACCACCAGGTCTGCGATCGTCGTGTCCTCGGTCTCGCCGGAGCGGTGCGACACCATCGCCCGCCAGCCGTGGTGCAGCGTCAATCGCAGCGCCTCCTGCGTCTCGGTGAGGGTCCCGATCTGGTTGAGCTTGATCAGCACCGCGTTGGCAACGTCCTCGCGCATGCCGCGGGCGATGATCGCGGGGTTGGTCACGAAGATGTCGTCGCCGACCAGGACAACCTTGTCGCCGAGGCGCTGGTTCAGCGCCCGCCAACCCTCCCAGTCGTCCTCGGCGAGCCCGTCCTCGATCAGGACGATCGGAAACTCCTCGATCCAGTCCGCGTAGAGGGCGATCAGGTCCTCGGACGTGAGCCCGTGCCGCCCCTCGCCGGGGAGGAAGTACCCCTCGCCGGTGCGCAGCTCGCTTCCGGCGGCGTCGAACGCGATGGCGACCTGCTCACCCGGCACGTAGCCGGCGTCCTTGATCGCCGCCACCAGGAACTCGAGGGCGGCGCGGTTGCTCGGGAGGTTGGGCGCGAACCCGCCCTCGTCCCCGACCGCCGTCACCTGCTTGGCGGCCTTGAGGCGCTCGCGCAGCGCGTGGAACACCTCCACGCCGGCGCGGAGCGCGTCGGAAAACGTCGGCAGGCCCAAGGGCACCGCCATGAACTCCTGGATATCGAGGGAGTTGTCGGCGTGGACGCCGCCGTTGATCAGGTTCATGCAGGGCACCGGCAGGATGTGCGCCGCGGTGCCGCCCAGATACCTGTAGAGCGCGAGGCCGCTCTGCTCCGCCGCTGCCCTGGCGGTGGCAAGCGACACCGCGAGGATCGCGTTGGCGCCCAGGCGGCTCTTGTCGTCGCTGCCGTCGAGCTCGATCAGGGTCTCGTCGATGCCGGCCTGGTCGCGGGCGTCGAGGCCGACCAGGGTGTCGGCGATTTCGGCGTTGACGTGCTCGACCGCCTTCAAGACCCCCTTGCCGCGGAAACGCGCCTTGTCGCCGTCCCGCAGTTCCAGCGCCTCCCGGCTGCCGGTGGACGCCCCGGAGGGCACGATCGCGGTCCCCACGACGCCCCCTTCGAGCACGACCTCGGCCTCGACCGTTGGGTTTCCGCGCGAGTCCAGTACCTCGCGTCCCAAGACATCCTCAATCTCGAACATGCGTTGCTCCTTCCTCGGCTTCGCGCACCGCCACCCGCATCTCGCGGACCAGCGCGCGCAGCTGCCGGCTCGAGGTCGCTTCCGCGTAGACCCGCAGCTTCGGCTCGGTCCTCGCAGGGCGGGCCAGCACCCAGCTCCCATCCGCGAGCTCGAGCAGAATCCCATCCCGGCGGTCAACCCGGGTGACCTTCTGTCCGCAGAACTCCTTGAAGACCTGCTTGCCGACCTTCCCCATCGCGGCCCGGGTGCGCTCGGACAGCGGCAGCTGCACCCGGCGCGACACCAGCGTCCCGTGCCGCGCGAACAGCCCGCGCACCAGCTCGTCGAGGGGCTTCCGCTCCACCGCCACCAGCTCGGCCATGAGGAGGGCGGCGTAGATCCCGTCGCGCTCCGGCAGGTGTGACGCCACGCCGAGCCCGGCCGACTCCTCGGTCCCGACCGAGATCCGGCCGGAGAGGAAGAGCGAGCCGAAGTGATGAAACCCCACCGGGGTCTCGACCACCTCCCGGCCGGCGGCGCCCGCGATCCGGTCCACCAGGCGGGTCGTCGCGACCGTCCGGCCGATCCCGCCCGCCGTGCCGCGGCGGCGGAGCAGGTACTCCGTCAGCAGCGCGATGACCAGGTTCGGGGAGATCGACCGGCACTTGTCGTCCATCACCCCGAACCGGTCGGCATCGCCGTCGGTGGCGAGGCCGATCCGCGCGCCGGAGAGGCGCACCTTCTCCCGCAGCGCGCCCAGGTTCTGCGGCGTGCACTCCGGCGCATAGCCGCCGAAGTACGGGTCTTTGGTGTTGTGCACCACGTGGGTGTCCACCCCGTGGGCGATCAGCACGCGGTCAAGGACCTCCCGCGCGGTGCCGAACAGGAGGTCCACCGCGATCACCAGACCGCTCGAGGCGATCGCCTCCCAGTCGATGTCGCGGTCGAGGCTCGCGAGATAGCCTTCGGTGAGCGGCGCCGTCTTCGCGAGCGAAGGCTGCGGCACGTAGAAGTCGTCGAACGTCGCCGCCCGGGACGCCGCCACGGCCTCGATGGCGTCGGTGAACTCTTTCTCCGCCGCCGTCCCGGCCCGGGTAAACAGCTTGACGCCGTTGTACTCGGGCGGGTTGTGCGAGGCGGTGAACGTCACGCCCAGGGAGGCGCCGCGCTCACGCACCGCGTACGCGACACACGGCGACGGCAGGTCGCGCTCGGACATCACGGTCGTCGCGCCGTAGTGCGTGAACACCGCAACGGCCTCGCGCGCGAACTTCTCCGACAACAAACGGGTATCGTAGGCGACGATGACCTCGCCCACTTCGCCGCGCCGGCGCAGCACCTCGTACGTCGCGTCCAGCACCAGCCGCACGTTGCGGAAGGTGAAGTCCTGGCCAACGATGCCGCGCCACCCGGAGGTCCCGAAGTGAACCATCGCCATTCGCGGGGAGGCTACCACAACAGGTTGACCGCCGGCACCTTGGCCCTGGCTTGCCTGCAGGCGTGCACCCAGCTCTGGCACGCTCTGGCCGGAGAGCACCCTCCGGCCCAGGGAGGCGCGAGGTGAACCTGCCGATCTACATGGACTACAACGCCACCACACCTGTGGACCCCCGCGTGCTCGACGCGATGCTGCCGTGCTTCTCGGATCACTTCGGCAACGCCGCCTCACGCACCCATCCCTACGGTTGGGCCGCCGCGAAGCTCGCCGAGGGCGCCCGCGCGCGCATCGCGGCCGCCATCGGCGCCCACCCCGAGGAGATCGTCTTCACCTCCGGGGCCACCGAGGCGAACAACCTCGCGATCAAGGGCTTCGCCCGGACGGTTGGGGACCATCATGGGCACATCGTGACCTGCGCCACCGAGCACAAGGCCGTGCTCGACCCGTGCGCCGCGCTCGCCCGCGAGGGGTTCCCCGTCACCGTGCTGGCGGTGGACTCCGACGGCCGTCTCGACCCGCAGCGCGCCGCCGAGGCGCTCACCCCGCAGACCGGTCTGGTCTCCCTCATGCTCGCGAACAACGAGACCGGCACCATCCACCCGATCGCCGCGTTCGCGGCGCTCTGCCGGGAGCGGGGGGTCGTCCTCCATTGCGACGCGACCCAGGCCGTCGGCAAGGTGCCGGTCGACGTCAACGCGCTCGGCGTGGATCTGCTGTCGCTCTCCGCCCACAAACTCTACGGGCCGAAAGGTATCGGCGCGCTCTACGTGCGCCGCCGCACGCCGCGCCTGCACCTGGTCCCGATCCTCGACGGCGGCGGCCACGAGCAGGGG
>NCBR01000249.1 GCA_002279285.1 Acidobacteria bacterium 37-71-11 | reverse complement strand
CTGGGAACGCCGGCGGGCCTCGTACGTGTCCTGGTCTCGGCCTCGCGTGGGAGACTATAATCGCCGCCGGAGGGGAGTCACATGTTCGGGTCGCTTGGAATTCCTGAGTTACTGCTGATCCTCCTGATCGTGATCATCATCTTCGGTGCCGGCAAGCTTCCCCAGCTGGGCAAGGGCATGGGGGAAGGCATCCGCAACTTCCGCGACTCGCTCAAGGGCGACCAACCCCCCAAGAGTGATCCTCCCAAGGACGACGACGGGTCAAAGAACCGCTGACGGCTCGTACGCGAACCGGGTGGCCCCCGCGAGGTCCAGCCCGGTCAGCTGCTTGTAGGTTGCCGCAACCCGGGCGATGAAGGTTCTGGTTTCCTGGTAGGGCGGCACGGTCCCCCAGTGGCGAACCGCGCCCGGACCGGCGTTGTACGCGGCCAGCGCCAGCTCGACATCCCCGCCGAAGCTCTCCAGCAACGCCGCCAGGTACCTGCAGCCGGCCTCGAGGTTCGTGGCCGGGTCGGCCGCGTCGGGCAAGCCCACCCCGGCCGCCGTCTCCGGCAGCACCTGCATCAGGCCGAGGGCGCCCTTGGGCGAGACCGCGCCGGCCTCCTGGCCCGACTCGGTCTCGACGACAGCCAGCACGAGCGCGGGGTCGATCCCGGCTCGGGTCGCAGTGGCGATGACCCGCTTCTCGAACGGCGAGGCGCCGGCGAACGGGTCGCCTTCGAGTGGCACCGAGCCGCGCGGCGTGCCCTCGATCCACTGCGAGTGGAACTGCCTGCGGCCGTCCGGACGCTGCGCGAGGAGTGCAAGCAGGCCGCCGAGGACGAAGCAGCCCCAGACCGCAGCGGCCTGGCGTCCGCCGAACACGGCGAGCCTGCCTCAGGCGCCGTTGCGGCGCCGCTGCCCGTTCTTCTGCAGCTTGCTCCGCAGGGTGTTGCGGTGGATCCCCAGCGCCGCGGCCGCCTGCGAGATATTGCCGCTCGCCCTGTCCACCGCCAGACGAACGTACCGCGCCTCGAAGACGTTGAGAGCCTCCTCGAGGTGGAGACCGCGGTCGAGCAGACCGTCGGCCACCGTGCCGAGGACGTCCCCGATCGCGCGCAGCGCGGCGCGCCGCTCCTCGACGCTGGTGGGGCTCACTTGACCTCGACCCGGTCACCCACGCGCATCGGCCCCGAGGAGCGGATGATCTTGGCGGTCGCCCAGTGGCTGCCGGTCGTCAGGACGGCCAGCTCGCCGAGGAGGATCCGGGGGGTGCCGGGCACCGGGTCGTCGCGGTAGATGATCGCCTGACTGCCCGGGGCGAGGCCGTCGGCCTCGCCGAGGTCGATGATCACGACCTCGTCGGCGCCGAAGCTGACGTCGTCGTCGCGGCTGTAGACGATGTACCCCCTGGGTTTGGTGCTGGCGGGGTCGCAGCGGTCCACAGGTGGGGTGAGGACGGTCATCGGGATCGGGATCGGCTCGAACGGCTTGAGCCACGCCCCGATCTGGATCGCGTCGCACGACGCCACGATCTCCGCGGTCGCCGTGTGGTCCTGCGTGCACAGCACGCGGGCGCGGCCCAGGTAACGGATCACCTTGCCGAGCACCGCGTTGGTCGCCGGGTGGCGCAGGTTGCGGACCGGCTGCACGATGAAGTACTCCTGGCCGGCCTTGACGCCTTCCTGCTCGCCGCCGGAGAGGTAGACGATGTCGTTGGTCGAGTAGTTGTCCTCGGACTCGATCCGTTCCGCCGACTTGATCGTCAGTTGCGGGCGGGCGTTCCGGTCGTCGAGGTAGGCGAAGCAGTAGATGTCGTCCTCGGTACCGGCAGCCACCAAATTCTCGGGCGCTCCCTGGTTGCCGGCCTCGCCGGCGCCCGCCGGGCCGCCCGGGGTCCCCGAAGCCGGTGCGGCCGGGGGCGGTGGCGCCGTGGGCACGGGGGGCGCCGCGGGAGGCGCGACCTCGGTGGCCTTCACGCCGACGACCAGTGGATCGCCCGGGTAGATCCAGTGCGCGTCCCGGATGTACTTGTTCTTCTCCCAGAGCTGCGGCCACAGGTAGGGGTTGCCGAGGAACTTCTGGGCGAGCGCCCAGAGCGTGTCCCCCTTCTGGATGATGTACACGTTCGCGTCGGGCGCGAACTCCGTTGGCGGCTGGTAGGGCGTCCAGTGGCCATCCGCCTGGTGAAGGGGCTGCGGCGGCGGGTTGTCTGCTTGCCCCGCTGCGGCCCCACAGACGCACAGCACGGCTAGGACGGCAAACGTTGCGCGGACCATAGCAGTCCTCCTGTTCCGCATGCTTGAGATGACTCCACCGCCAAAATAGCGCAGCGATCGCACGTTCGTCAATGCTTGCCCGTCTTTTGCGCCGCCGGCGCCGGCGTGGGCGCCGCCGCGGGCACCGCGGCGAGCTTCTGGAGGACCTTCTCCATCAGCGGCTTCGCGTCTTTCGCCGCCTTCGAGTCCGGGTAGTTGGCGAACAGGTAGTCGAGGCGTTGCCGGGCGCCGACCCAGGCATCGACGTTGGCGTAGTACCTGGCGATGAGCAGCTCGTGCATGGCGAGGTCCTCGGTGCACTTGCCGAGCAGGTCCTTGGCCTCCGCCGCGTACGGGGACGAGGGATAGAGCTGGAGCACCTTGCTCAGGCTCGCGGCCGCCTCCCGTTCCGGCGTGAGATCGCGGAGGGGGCCCTTGCGCTGGGCGAAGCTGCACTTCGCCAGCATCAGCAGGGCGTAGGGGCGGTTGGGGTCGCTGGGGAAGCGGTTGGCGAAGTCCTTGTAGCGAAGCTGCGCCTCGGTGTACCCCTCGGTGTCCTTGAGCGCGAAGAAGGTGTCCGCCACCTTGAGCGCGGCCCTGCGTCCGAGCGGGTCGTTGGGGAACGTGTCGGAAAGGAAGCTGTAGAACTTGCGCGCCTCGTCCCATTTCTTCTGCTGGGCGAGCGCGTCCCCGCGCGCCATGATCTGTTCCTTCGACTGTGCGCCCACCTGGTCGAGAAAACTCTGGTCGTCCTTCTTGTGGGTGGTGCAGGCCGCCAGCGCAACGATCGCGGCCAGGGCGATCAACCTTCTCATCCAGCCTCCTCTCCCCGCAACCGGGCAATCGCCGCGGACCTGTCGGCGGCGCCGAAAACGGCGGTGCCGGCGACGAGGATGTCCGCGCCGAGTCGCTGCAACTCCCCGGCGTTGTTCGACTCGACGCCGCCGTCCACCGCGAGTTCGACCCCCGGAGCCCGGCGGTCGCGGATGGCGCGCAAACGGGCCAGCTTGTCCAGCACCTCGGGGATCAGGCGCTGGCCGCCGAACCCCGGGTCCACCGACATCACGAGGACGAACCCCACGAGCGCCCAGACCTCGTCGAGGGCGGCGACCGGCGTCGCGGGGTTGATCGCCACCCCCGGCACGGCGCCCAGCGTGCGGATGCGGCCCAGGGTGCGGTGGAGGTGCGTGACGGCTTCGGCGTGCACGGCAATCCGGCCGGCGCCGGCAGCCGCGAACGGCTCCACCAGGTCGTCGGCGTTCGTCACCATCAGGTGGACGTCCAGCGGCAGCTCGGTAAGCCGGTGCACCGCCGCGCACAGGCCCGGCCCGAAGGTCAGGTTGGGCACGAAGTGCCCGTCCATGACGTCGAAGTGCA
>NCBR01000248.1 GCA_002279285.1 Acidobacteria bacterium 37-71-11 | reverse complement strand
GTTCCGGCAAAAGTGGCGCACCGGGATCAACCGGTTCGCGGAGGCGATGACGATCTTCGCCGTCATGTGCGCCGGGATGTTCCCGGCGATCCACACCGGCCGTCCCTGGTTCGACTACTGGCTGTTCCCGTACCCGAACCAGATGTACCTGTGGCCGAATTTCAGGAGCCCGCTGCTCTGGGACGTGTTCGCGGTCTCGACGTACTTCACCGTGTCGCTCATGTTCTGGTACACGGGGATGATCCCGGACCTGGCCACGCTGCGCGACCGCGCCACGACCCGGATCCGCAAGATCGCGTACGGCCTCCTGAGTCTCGGCTGGCGCGGGTCGGGCCGCCACTGGCACCGGTACGAGCGGGTGTACCTGATGCTGGCCGCGCTGGCGACGCCGCTCGTGCTGTCCGTGCACTCGGTCGTGAGCTTCGACTTCGCGGTCGCGCAGCTGCCCGGCTGGCACTCGACCATCTTCCCGCCGTACTTCGTCGCCGGCGCCATCTTTTCCGGCTTCGCCATGGTGATCACGCTCATCGTGCCCGTTCGCTCGCTGTTCGGATTGCAAGAAATGATTACGGCGCGGCACCTCGACAACATGGCCAAGATCACGCTGGCGACCGGTTTGATGGTGGCCTACTCATACGGTGTCGAGTTCTTCATGGCGTGGTACTCCGGCAACCCGTTCGAACGCTTCGCCCTGGCCAACCGGGCGCTCGGCCCGTACGCGTGGGCGTTCTGGATCATGATGGCGTGCAACGTCGCTGCGCCACAGGCGTTCTGGTTCAAGAGGGTGCGTACGACGCCGTGGATGCTGGTGGGTGTTTCGATCCTGATCAACATCGGAATGTGGTTCGAGCGTTTCGTGATCATCGTCTCGTCGCTGTCCCGGGACTACCTGCCGTCGAGTTGGGGGTACTACAAACCCACGTGGGTCGAACTGTGCACGCTCGCGGGCTCGTTCGGCCTGTTCATGACCTTGTTCCTGCTCTTCCTGCGCTTCGGGCCGATGATGGCGATGGCGGAGGTCAAGAGCGTGATGCCGGCGGCGGGCCTCGACCGCGGCCCCCATCACGGCCACGGGCAGTACTGGGGCGAGATCCCGCACCAGCACGACCGCCCCGGAGAGGACGCACGCCCATGAGCGAGCCACGCGCCGGCGCCGCGGCCGCCGGGCCGATGCGGTGGGGGTACCTGGCGGAGTTCGATTCCGTGGGCGCGCTGCTCGCCGCGGTCGAGAAGGTGCGGGACGCGGGGTTCGTCAAGTTCGACGCGTTCGCGCCGTTCCCGATCCACGGTCTCGACGAGAGCATGGGCATCCGGACGAGCCGCCTGCCGCTCGTGGTCCTGGCCGGGGGCATCGCCGGGGCCGCCGCGGCGCTGCTCATGCAGTGGTGGATGAACGCGTTCGACTACCGCTACATCATCAGCGGCAAGCCGTTCTTCGGCCTCCCGGTCGCGATCCCGATCACGTTCGAGCTCACGATCCTGCTGGCGGCGATCGGCGGGTTCGTCGGCCTGATGGTCGCCAACCGGCTGCCCGAGCTCTACCACCCGGTTTTTGAGAGCGCCCGCTTCCGCGCGCGCGCCACGACCGACTCCTTCTTCATCGCCGTGCAGGCCGACGACCCCAAGTTCGACCCGGCCGGGACCCGTTCGTTCCTCGAAGCCGCCGGCGCCCGCCGGGTGGAAGAGCTGGAGGACGAGTGATGCCGCGCGGACTGGTCTACGGCGCCGTCCTGCTGGCCGCACTCGCGCTCATCCCCCTGGCGCTGATCGCCCGCGCCCGGGTCACCACCTCGGACGTGCCGCGGATCCAACTCATCCAGGACATGGGAAGGCAGCCGAAGTTCAAGACCCAGTCGGCCAACCCGATGTTCGCCGACGGCCGCGCGATGCGACCGGAGGTGCCTGGGACCGTGGCGCGCGGCGAGCTGCACGCGAACGCCGCTTTCTGGACGGGGCGCACCGCCGACGGGTGGGTGACGGCGTTCCCGGTGGCGGTTACCGACCAATTGATGCGCCGCGGCCAGGAGCGCTACGACATCTTCTGCGCGCCCTGCCACGGGCTCGCCGGCTACGGAGACGGGCCGGTCGCGAAGCGGGCCGACGCGCTGCAGGAGGGCACATGGACGCCGCCGTCCTCGTACCACACGGACCTCGTGCGGCAGCGGCCGGTGGGGTTCATCTTCAACACGATCAGCAACGGGATCCGCAACATGCCGGCGTACGGCCCGCAGATCCCGGCGGCGGACCGGTGGGCGATCGTGGCGTACGTGCGCGCCCTGCAGCGCAGCCAGGACGCGCGCGTGACCGACGTGCCGCCCGAGCTGCAGCGGCAGCTCAGGTAGGGGTGGGGGCATGATGAGCGAGGTTTCCGGAGCCGTCCCCGAACAGCGCCGCCTCGGGGCCATGGGCGAGCGCCTCTGGCGGGTCGCCGCGCTCGCCGGCGTCATCGCGATCGGTGTCAGCCTCGGGGTCGCCGCCGCCACGCCGGACGGCTGGCGGCGCTTCTTCTTCGCGTACCTCGTCGCCTTCGCCTACGTGGTGAGCCTCGCCCTCGGATCGCTTTACTTCGTGCTCCTCCACCACCTCACCAACTCGGGCTGGAGCGTGGTCGTGCGCCGGATCGCCGAGGTGTTCGCGGGGACGCTGCCGTTCCTGGCGGTGCTCGGCGTGCCGCTGCTCTTCGGAATGGGGGAACTTTACCCCTGGGCGCGGGCGGGGTACGCAGGCGCGCACGGCAAGGCCGCCTACCTCAACGTGCCGTTTTTCGCCGCACGATGGGTCGTCTACTTCGCGGTCTGGGGCGCGCTCGGCCGCTTCTACCTGCGGCGCTCGTCGGCGCAAGACGCCTCGGGCGACGCGTCGCTCACGGTAGCGATGCGCCGGCGATCGGCGCCCGCGATGATCGCGTTGGCGGTCACGTTGAGTTTCGCGGCGTTCGACCTGTTGATGTCGCTGGACCCTGGCTGGTACAGCACGATCTTCGGCGTCTACTACTTCGCGGGGGCGGCGGTGGGGGTGTACGCGCTCCTGCCGCTGACGGCGTTCCTCCTTCAGCGCGCGGGCTTCATCCGCCGGTCGGTGACCGTCGAGCACTACCACGACATGGGGAAGCTGCTGTTCGGTTTCGTGGTGTTCTGGGCGTACATCGCGTTCTCGCAGTACATGCTGCAGTGGTACGCCAACCTGCCGGAGGAGACGCACTGGTTCGTGGTGCGGCAACAGCACGGCTGGGGGTGGGTCGGCCTGGCCCTGGTGTTCGGGCACTTCCTGATCCCGTTCGCGGCCTTGCTCACCCGCGCTCCCAAGCGCCGGCCGCGGTTCCTCGCGGCCGTGGCCGCGTGGGTGCTCGTCATGCACTGGGTGGACCTGTACTGGCTCGTGATGCCGGCGGCGAGCCCCGCCACCCCGGCGCTTCACGTGGTGGACCTGACGGTACTCGCCGGGTTGGTCTCCCTGCTGGTGGCCGCCGCCGCGTTCCTGGCGCGCGGCCGGGCGTTGGTGCCGGAGGGCGACCCGCGCCTGGAAGAGTCGCTCGCGTTCGAGAACGCCTGAGGACGGAGGCAAGCGTGCGAGAGGGCGGCGAACCGAACACCCCGCTGACGGCGCTGGTCGGCATCGTCT
>NCBR01000075.1 GCA_002279285.1 Acidobacteria bacterium 37-71-11 | reverse complement strand
GGGCAGGATCGCGAGGCTCTTGATCCGGGGCCGCGGAGAAGCGTGGGTCGTGGATCGTGGGTCGTGGTCCGCAACGACGGTGGGCTCCGGAACCGGCGCCAGGTCCGTGCTTTGTCCTGCGCCCTGCGCCGCCCTGTGCCCTGCAATCCAGGCGAGGACGTCGAGGGCAGCGTTCTTGCCGGCGGCGACGGCCTCGACCACGGTGGTCGGGCCGTTGACCGCGTCGCCGGCGAAAACAACACCCGGGCGCGCTTCGCGCGGCGCGGCCGCTCGCGCCCCGATGGCGACGATCACGGCGTCGATGTCGGCGCGCGTCTGCTCGCTGCCGCCGACGTCCGCGACCCGGCTGGGGTGGAACGCCTGGCCGCCAGGAAGCGCAACCTTGCGCGTCAGCAACCCGCACACCGCGCCGCCCTCGATGAGGACCGCGGCGACGCGCGTGCGGCCCGAGACATGGGCGCCGGCCTGCAGCAGCCCCGCACGCTCCTTCAGCGTCAGCGGCATCTCCGCCAGCGCCTCGAGGGCGAACAGCTCGACGTGGGCCGCGCCGGCGGCCACCGCGGTCTCGGCGCAGTCGGCCGCCACCGCGCCGCCGCCGATCACCGCCACGCGCCGGCCGGCGACGCTCCGCTCGCCCCGCGCGGCGAGGAACGAGGTCCATGACTGCGCCAGTTCTTCGCCGGGGATGCCGAGGCGCAGCGGCTGCGAGAGCCCGGTGGCCACCACCACGGCGGCATAGCCCTCGCCGAGCAGCGCCGCCGGATCGGCCACCTCCCGCTCATGCACGCGGACCTCGCCGAGCGCGGCCACGAACGCGAGATCGGCGGCCAGCACCTCGGCGTCGAGGCGGAACGGCGGGATCAACCCGGCCATCCCGCCCGCGGCGCGCGCTTCGAGGACGTCCACCCGGCAGCCGGCCTGCGCCAGCACGGCCGCCGCCCCCGCCCCCGCCGGCCCACCGCCGACGACCGCCACGCGCGGCCCGCCGGCCCAGACGGCGGCGAACTCCGGCATCACGCCCAGCGCTCGCGCCTTCGCGATGATCGTCGCCTGAACCGCCGGGATCTCCACGGGCGTGTCGAATGTCGCCCGCGCGCACGCCGCCATGCAGTGGGTCTCGGGGCACACGGCGCCGCACACGCCGCCCAGCGGGTTCGCCGCCATGATCATCCCTGCGGCGCGGCGGAAGTCGGACGGCGCGCCGACGCGCACCGCCATGATGAAATCAGCCGGGGAGCAGTCGGCCGGACACGCGGCCTGGCACGGCTTCTCCTCGCAGTATTCGCACCTGGCGACCTCGGCAACGAGCCTGGCGTCGGTGAGGGTGAAGGGGTTTCTCGGCATCATGGACCCCCCAAGAGGAACGAGCCTAGCACAGGGCCCGTGACCGGGAGCGCTCCCGCAATGCCTGTGTTCAGGTTGAGACTCGCCGCGCCGGTTCGCGGCAAAACCGATACAATACACGCCGGGAGCGACAGACGTGACCGACGAAACGAAACGACGTTCGCGCGAGCACGCGGTGGAGCGCTGCCGGGAGCGCGGCATCGTGATCCCGACCATCGCTCAGCAGCGGGACCCCCGGACCATCGACCCAGCGATCGCCGGGCGGCTGCCCGGGATCGACATGCAGGCCGTGGATCCCCTCAACCTCTTCCGCATCACCTGGCACAACGACCCGGCGACCGGAGGCTTCGGCCCGGTGAACGCGCTCGTGATCCCCCCCGAGCTGTCCGGGGTGCCGGCCCGCATCGTCGGCCTCGTCGGGCGCCACTTCCCGACCGGTGCGCACAAGGTCGGCGCGGCGTTCGGTTGCCTCGTGCCCCGCCTGGTCGCGGGCGAGTTCGACCCGGTGACGCAGAAGGCGGTGTGGCCCTCGACCGGCAACTACTGCCGCGGCGGCGCGTTCGACTCGGCGCTGCTGGGCTGCCACGCGGTGGCGATCCTTCCCGAGGAGATGAGCCGCGAGCGCTTCGAGTGGCTCGCCTCGATCGGCGCCGAGATCATCGCGACGCCGGGGTGCGAGTCCAACGTCAAGGAGATCTTCGACGCCTGCTGGGAGATCAAGAAGACCCAGCCGCAGGCGGTGATCTTCAACCAGTTCGAGGAGTTCGGGAACTACCTCTGGCACTTCGGCGTCACCGGCCCCGCCGCCCAGGAGGCGTTCGCCGCCATCGCCGGCCCGCGCGGGCGGCTGGCCGCGTGGGTGGGCGCCTCCGGCTCGGCCGGCACGCTGGGGGCGGGCGACTTCCTCAAGCGCACCTTCCCCGGTTGCGCGGTCACGGTCGCGGAGGCGCTGCAGTGCCCGACGCTGCTGGCGTCCGGGTTCGGCGGCCATCGCATCGAGGGGATCGGCGACAAGCACGTGCCGTGGATCCACAACGTCCGCACCACGGATTTCGTCGCCGCGATCGACGACGAGGCGACGATGCGGCTGCTGCGGGTGTTCAACGAACCGGCGGGTCGCGAGGCGCTCCTGCGCCGGGGACTCGGCTACGACCTCGTCAACCAGCTGCCGCTGCTCGGCATCTCCTCGATCTGCAACCTGCTGGCGGCGATCAAGACCGCCCGCCACTTCGAGCTGGACGGCGACGACGTGATCCTCACCTGCTTCACCGACTCCGCGGCGCTGTACCAGACGCGCCTCGCCGAGCTCACGGCCGGGCGCGGCGCGTACTCCGAGCGCCAGGCCGAGATCGACTTCGAGCGCTACCTGCTCGGCGCCACCACCGACCACGTCAAAGAGCTCACCTACCCCGACCACAAGGCGATCCACAACCTCAAGTACTTCACCTGGGTCGAGCAGCAGGGCAAGACCGTGTCGGAGCTCAACGCGCTGTGGTCGCCGTCGTTCTGGACCGACCTGCAGGCGCAGCTGCCGGCGTGGGACGAGGCGATCGGGGCGTTCAACGAAGAGACCGGGGTCCGGGGCTCGGGGCTCGGGGTCCGGGAAGAGGCGAAGAGATGACACGCACATCAGGTGCAGACGCGGTAGCGGGGGCAAAGCGGTACGAGACCCAGATCGTGCGCTTCTTGCGCGAGATGATCGCGATCCCGGCCGAGAGCGGCCGCGAGCGCGAGCGCTGCGAGCGCGTCAAGGCCGAGTACGAGAAGCTTGGGTTTGCCGACGTGCGCTTCGACGGCATCGGCAGCGTGGTCGCCCGCGTCGGCGAGGGGCCGCTCGTGATCATGATGGACGGCCATATCGACTGCGTCGGCATCGGCGACCCCCAGGCGTGGACGTACGACCCGTTCGCCGGGAAGCTCGAGGGCGGCAAAGTGCATGGGCGCGGCGCGGTGGACGAACTCCCCGCGATCGCGTGCATGGCGTACGGCGCCAAGCTCCTGGCAGAGCGCGGCCTGCCCCCCGGCGTCCAGATCGTCCTCGTGGCGTCGGTGCTCGAGGAGGCATGCGACGGCTTTCCGCTCATGCACCTCATCGAGACCGAGGGGGTGCGGCCGGACGTGGTCGTCCTCGGCGAGCCCACCAACCTCGACGTCTACCGCGGCCACCGCGGCCGGATGGAAATCGAGGTCGTGACCAAGGGGGTCTCCGCCCACGGCGCCCACTGCGAGCGCGGCGTCAACGCGGTGTACAAGATGGCGCCGATCGTGGCCGACATCGAGGCCCTCAACGCAACGCTGCGCAGCGACGACTTCCTCGGCAAGGGCACCGTCACGGTGTCGTTCATCGACTGCAAGACCCCGTCGCTCAACGCGGTGCCGGACGAGGCGCGGATCGTGCTCGACCGCCGCCTCACCGCCGGCGAGTCGCCGGAGAGCGCCCTGGAGGAGATCCGCGCGCTGCCGCACCTCGGCGACGCCGGCGTGCGCGTCCTCGCCTGGGAGGGTCAGGCGTGGACCGGGGCGCCCGCCCGCCAGGAACAGGTCTTCCCTACCTGGGTGGTCCCCGAGGCGCACCCGCTGGTGCAGGGGGTGGCGGCCGCCGCCCAGGCCGTGCTCGGCCGCGCGCCGGCGATCTCGCGGTGGGTGTTCTCGACCAACGGCGTGGCGACGATGGGGCGGCTCGGGATCCCGACGGTCGGGTTTGCGCCCGGCCGCGAGGAGCTGGCCCACACGACCGACGAGTGGGTCGAGGTCGCGGACCTGGTCACGGCCGCGGCGGTGTACTCGCTCATCCCGGAGGACCTGGCGCAGCGGATGAGGAGATGAACGTGGGTCGTGGATCGTGGATCGTGGGTCGTGATTCCTGACCGTTAACTCTTCATTCTTCACTCTCAACTCTTCACTGTTCCGATCTGGGGGTTCGATGCAGACCAAACTCAAGGGCAAGCACTTCATCACCACGCAGGATTGGACCACCGACGAGCTCGAGACCGTGTTCGAGCTGGCGCGCGAGCTCAAGGTCGCCAAGGCCGCCGGCAAGAAGATGCGGTTGCTCGAGGACAAGACGCTGTACATGATCTTCTTCGACTCCTCGACGCGGACGCGCAACTCGTTCGAGACCGGGATCACGCAGCTCGGCGGCCACGGGATCTTCCTCTCCCCGGACAAGATGCAGATCTCCCACGGCGAGAACGCGAAGGACACGGCCTCGGTGCTGTCGCGCTACGGCGACGGGATCGCGATCCGCCACTGCGCGTTCCGCGAGGGTAACCCGTACCTGCGCGAGGTCGCGCGCTGGGCTTCGGTGCCCGTGATCAACATGCAGTGCGACGTCTACCACCCGTGTCAGATCATGGCCGACTACATGACGATCCGGGAGAAGTTCGGGGCCAACACCCGCGGTCTCAAGATCGGCGTGGCGTGGACCTCGGCGCCGAATTACATCCGCCCGATCTCGGTGCCGCAGAGCCTGATCCTGATGATGCCGCGCTTCGGCCTCGACGTCACGTTCGCCTGCCCGCCCGAGTTCCGGCTCATGCCCGAGATCGAGGAGCAGGCGCGGGCCAACGCCGCGGCGGCCGGGGTGAAGTTCGAGATCGTGGACGAGTTCGACGCAGCGTTTGCCGACGCCGACATCGTGATCCCGAAGTCGTGGGGCCCGCTCATGCACACCACGGACAAGAAGGAAGGCCTCGCGCTGATCGAGAAGTACCCGGCGTGGCGCTGCGACGCCGCGCACATGGCCCTGGGCAAGAAGCGCATGATCTACATGCACCCGCTCCCGGCCGACCGCGGCCGCGAGGTCACCGACGAGGTGATCGACGGGCCGCAGTCGGTGGTCTACGATGAGGCGGAGAACCGGCTGCACGTGCAGAAGGCGCTGATGGCGCTGACGATGTAGAGGCGAGAGACGTGAGTCGTGGATCGTGGGTCGTGGATCGCGTGAGTCGTGGATCGTGGGTCGTGGATCGAAGCGACAAAGACCGCGAACCTCAAGTCACGATCCACTAGCCACGGTTTATGGCTTCGTTCACCTTCGTCTGCGGCGAGTGCGGGGCGCGCTACCCCGAGGCCGAGGTGCGCTACGTCTGCCCGACCTGCTCCGGACAACAGCGCCCCGGCGGCGTGACCCGCGGCGTGCTCCGGGTCGAGATCGACGAGCTCCCGACGCGCTGGCCGGAGGCGCGGGTCCACGACCCCGGCGCCCTGACGGCGTTCCTGCCGATCGCGTCTCCGGTCGCGTTGCCCTCGCTCCGGGTCGGCGGCACGCCGCTGCTGCCCGTGCCGCAGCTGCGGCGCCGGCTCGGGATGCCGCGGCTGTGGGCCAAGGACGACACCCGCAACCCCTCCGGCTCCACCAAGGACCGCGCCTCACTCCTGGTCGTGGCCAAGGCGGTCGAGTACGGGTACGACACCGTCGCGACGGCTTCGACCGGCAACGCCGCCTCGGCGCTCGCCGCGGTCGCCGCCGCCGCGGGCGTGCGCGCCGTCGTCTTCGTGCCCGCCACCGCCCCGCCCGCCAAGCTCGTCCAGATGGCGAGCTACGGCGCCCGCGTCGTGCCGGTGGCCGGGAGCTACGACGACGCGTTCGAGCTCTCGCTCGCCGCCTGCGAGCGCTTCGGCTGGTACAACCGCAACACCGCCTTCAACCCGTTCACGATCGAGGGGAAGAAGACCGCGGCGATCGAGGTCGCGGCCGACCTCGCACCGGAGTGGCCCGACGTCGTGGTCGTCCCGGCCGGCGACGGCGTCATCGTTGCGGGGGTCGCAAAGGGTTTCGCCGACCTCGTGCGCGGCCGGCTGCTGCGGCGCGCGCCCCGCCTGATCATCGTCCAGCCCGAGGGCTCCGCCGCGCTGGCGCGGGCGCTGCGCGCCGGCACGACCGAGATCACGCCGGTGCCGGGCGCCGCCAGCGTCGCCGACTCGCTCGTGGTGGGCGCGCCGCGCAACGCGGTCATGGCGCTGGCGGCGGTGCGCGCCTCGGGCGGCGCCGGGGTGATCGTGAGCGACGAGGCGATCCTCGACGCGATCCCGCTGCTCGCCGGCACGACCGGCATCTTCTGCGAGCCCGCCGCGGCCGCGGCGCTGGCCGGGCTGCTCGCGGCGCTCGACGAGGGGTCGGTGGCGCGCGACG
The DNA here is from genome assembly GCA_002279285.1 of Acidobacteria bacterium 37-71-11. Taxonomy (GTDB): domain Bacteria; phylum Acidobacteriota; class Thermoanaerobaculia; order Thermoanaerobaculales; family Thermoanaerobaculaceae; genus RBG-13-68-16. The sequence continues at coordinate 8,965 of NCBR01000075.1, read as the reverse complement.
AGCGGGCGGTGCTGCTCCTCACCGGCACCGGCCTCAAGGACGTCGCCGCCGCCTCGCGCCGGGTGCGCATCCCCGAGCCGGTTCCGCCCGACCTCGACGCGGTCGAACGCATGCTCGGGAAGGCCGGCGGCTGACACAAGAGGACGCCACCGGCGCGAGCGGACCGGCGCCTACGAGTCGTGGCTCATGCGGCGGATCCGGCCGGACACGTAGGGCTTGAACACTCCGGTCGCACCGGGCGGTGCAATCTCGAACACGACATCGACGACATCCTGATCGTGGTTGTAGCGCTGGACTCCTGGCATCCTGGAGTCCAACGGCCTGGACCGGTTCACCCCTTCGGGACCGCGAGGCCAGAGGCGTGCATGTGGACGATCAGCCATTTGCCGCCTTCGCGCGTGAGCACGAGGGTGCGCCGGGCGATCAGGTCGGGCGCCTCGAAGTGAAACGTCACGACCGCGGTGCCGCCGTAGAGCTGGACCTTCTGCCCCTTGGGCACGAGGTTCATGTAGCGCGGGCCGGTCTTCCCCTTGCGCACGCTGTCGAAGAACACCGTGAACACCTTGGTGATCTGGTCCTTGTTCTCGAGGCGCGTATACAGCGGCGGGAGTGGGAAGAACGCCGTCGCATCGGGAGCGAACAGGGCCGAAAACTTCTCGATATTGGCGGTGTCGAGCGCCTCCATGAAGGCGTTCACGACCGCCTGGATCGAAGCCGCCTCGGCCTTGGAGGGCTCGGCGGCAGCAGCCGGTCTGGCGGCCGCCGCCATCGTCAGAGCCACGAGCAGCACCAGCGTCGCGGCGCTCGCCATTCTCATCGTCTGGTGGTTCATCGCTTCCTCCCCACGGTGCGCGGCCGGCTCAAGCCGGCTGCACCACGACCGCGGTCCCGTAGCAGACCATCTCGGTCACGCCTTGCATCACCTCGGTTGCGTCGTAGCGGATGCCGACGACGGCGTTGGCGCCGACCTGCTCCGCGTGTTTGACCATCATGTCGAACGCCTCCGCGCGGGTCTTCTCGCACAATTCCGTGAAGAGCGAGATGTTGCCGCCCACGAGGGTCTGCAGCGACCCGCCGATCGTGCCGAAGATCGAGCGCGAGCGCACCGTGATCCCGCGCACGACACCCAGGTTGCGCACGATCCGGCTGCCCACGATCTCCAACGTCGTGGTGGTCATCGCGTGGTTCATCGCCGTCCTCCTCTCGTGCTGCAGTGCCACGCTGAAGCGTCGCGCAACCTACTTGTTCCGGCCGGGCGCCGACGCGCGGAGCTTCGCGAATTCGTCCCCCGGCAGCCACGCCGGCATCGCGTCCGCCTGGGCCACGCTGAGGCCGGCGAGGAACCCGAGTTGGGTGTCCTCGACCATCCCGTCGAAGTTCCAGCTCTCGGAAAACTCGTCGCTCGGCTGGTGGTAGTGGGCCTTCAGCCAGGCCTCGTTGACCTTCTCCCCCCAACCGGGTTCGCGCCCGACGTAGTCGAGGCCGCCCTTGAAGTAGAGGCCGGGCACGCCGATATTCGCGAAGCTGAACTGGTCGGAGCGGTAATAGGCGCCGCGGTCCGGGAACCGCTCGTCGACGATCACGCGCCCTTGCAGCGCGGCCGCCGCCTCGGCCACCGCGTCGAGCGTGGACTTGCCCTTGCCCACGAGGGCGACGTCGTGCGTCCTGCCGAAGATGTTCCCCGCGTCGAAGTTGATGTCGGCGGCTATCTTGTCCGGCGCAAATGTGGGATGGGCAGCGTAGTACGCGGATCCGAGCAGACCCGACTCCTCGCAGCTCACGATCGCGAACAGGAGCGAGCGCCGCGGCCGCTCGGGCAGCGCCATGGCCGCCTTTGCGATCGCAAGCACCTGCGCCACCCCGCTGGCGTTGTCCACTGCCCCGTTGTAGATCGTGTCCCCGCTCGCGTCTGGCTTCCCGATGCCGAGGTGGTCGTGGTGGGCCGAGAAGACGACGACCTCATCCTTCAAAGCGGGGTCGCTGCCGGGGATGAGCCCGAGCACGTTGGCCGTCTCCCCGTGGGTCAGGGTGCTGGCGAGCGCGAGCGAGGTGCGGATGCCAAGGTCCACCGGTCTGAAGTCGCGGCTGCGCGCCTGCGCGACGAGGCGGTCGAGGTCGAAACCCGCGGCGGCGAGCAGCTTCCTCGTCGCGGCCTCGGTCGTCCAGGCGCGCACCTGCAGCCGCGGCTCGGCGCCGGCCGGGAGCTCGAACTGCTCGCCGGTCCACGAGTTCTGCACGACCTGCCAGCCGTACCCGGCCGACGGCGTCGTGTGGATGATGATCGCCGCGATGGCGCCGGCGCGGGCCGCGCTCTCGTACTTGTACGACCAGCGCCCGTAGTACAGCCGCCGCGTGCCCGCGAACAGGGTGGGGTCCCAGTCCGGGTCATTGTTCAGCATCAGCAAGACCTTGCCCTTGAGGTCCGCGCCCTTGAAGTCGTCCCAGCCGTACTCCGGCGCCTGGATGCCGTACCCGACGAAAACCAGCGGGGCATCGGCGATCGCCGCCGCCGGGGCCTGAACGCCGGAGGCGGCGATGAAGTCCTCCCAGAACCGCAGCGCGACGTCCTTGCCGCCGGCGCGGAATGTCCAGGTGTCTGGTGCCTTGGTCGTGATCCCGACGAGCGCGAAGCGCTGCTCCCAGCTACCGCCCGGCCCCCCAGGCTGCAGCCCCAGTGACTCCATGACGCTCGCCACGTAGAGGCGGGCGAGCGCGTCGCCGCGGTGCGACGGCGCCCGCCCCTCGAGCAAGTCGTCGGCCAGGAACCGCACCGGACCGGCAAGGCTCGCCCGGTCGATGACCTTCGCGGCCTGCTCGGCCCCCGCCGGCAGGACCAGCACCGGTGGCGCCGCCAGCGCCGCACCTGCGGCCGCCATAGCCGCCGTGATTGCCGCACAACGAACAAGGTATCGCATGCCGTACCCCCAAACGTCGCGATACGGTACCAGATCCTGACGATGATGGCGCCCCAACGGCGTATCCTCGTCGCGGCAAGAAAGGCGGGCGTGCCAGCGTGAGGGTGGTCCCCACGGTGATCGTGCCGGTGTGCCTGCTGGCGCTGACGGCGCTGGCGGCGCACGCCGCCGGGCGGCTTCCTGAGGAGTTGGCCACGTTCCTGCGCGTCTACCCGGGGATCGTCGTGACCGCCGGCGTCCTCCTCGGGCTCTGGTTCCGCCGCGGCCGGGTCGTGCTCGCGCTGCTCGCCCTGGCGCTCGCGGACCTCCTGCTCGCCCGTTTCGGTCCGGGCGCCGCCGGGGTCGAGGTTGGGCGCTACGCGCTCAACGCCGCGGCGTTCCTTTTGCCGCTCGACCTCGCCTGGCTCGCCGTCGCGCGCGAGCGCGGCACGTTCACCGTACCCGGCATTCTCCGCCTGGGAGTGCTTGCGCTGCAGCCGCCGGCCGCGGCGTTCGTCTGGCTGTCGTATCAACCCCGCCTCGTGGCGTTGTTGGAGAGCCGCTTCCTCCCCGGCCGCGCGTCGCCGGAGGGAGGGGTCGCCCACCCCGCGCTGCTCGCATACACCGCCGCGCTAGTGACCGTGTCCCTGGTCTGGGCGCTGCGCCGCACGACGCTCGACGCCGGCTTCGCCTGGGCGCTCCTCGCCTCGTTCCTCGGCCTCGCCGTCACGCGCTCGGCAACGCTGTACCTCGCGACGGCCGGCCTGATCCTGGTGGTGGCCCTGCTCGAGACGACGCTGGCGATGGCGTTCCGGGACGGCCTCACGTCGCTCCCGAGCCGGCGCGCGTTCGATGAGGCGGTCGGCAAGCTCTCCGGCCGCTACGCGATCGCGATGGTGGACATCGACCACTTCAAAGCCGTTAACGACCAGTACGGCCACGACGTCGGCGACCAGGTGCTGCGGATGGTCGCGGCGCGCCTGGCGGCCGGCCGGGGGGGAGTGCGCGCCTACCGGATCGGCGGCGAGGAGTTCGCCGTCGTCTTCGCCAAGCGACGAGCCAAGGAAGTGATGGCCGAACTGGAGTCACTGCGCGCCTCCGTCGCCGAAAGCGGTTTCGTGCTGCGATCGCCCGAGAGGCCGGCCCACAAACCGAAGAACGCCGCACCGCGACGGGAGCCGGGCACGACGATCGCCGTCACCGTCAGCATCGGCGTCGCCGACCGGGCGGGGCGCCTCACAGCGCCGGAGGAGGTCGTCAAGGCGGCCGACGACGCCCTCTACCGCGCCAAGCGGGGGGGTCGCGACCGCGTCTGCGCCGCGGCGCCGTCCGCCCGGGCGTGAGGGAAACGCCGCAGGATGCTACCCTTTGAGGCTGGACCCGCGGCCGCCCCGGGGCCGGCCGGGCGCAGCGCCGGGACACGGCATCGAGACGAGCGCCGCGGGTCGCGGATTGGAGATCGCTTGAGCCGCAAAATGCTCATCAACGCGCAGCGTGCCGAAGAGGTGCGCGTCGCGATCGTGAACAAGGACACGCTCGACACGTACCAGATCGCGGTGGCCGAAGCCGGCCTCTGCCGCGGCAACGTCTACCGCGGCGTCGTGGCGAACGTCAACCCCGCCTTGAACGCGGCGTTCGTGGACTTCGGCGCCGAGCGCGACGGGATGCTTGCCGCCCACGACGTGGTGCCGCAGTCCTACCACCGCGCCGCGCCCGCCGGCGACGCCGCGCCGCGCATCGACCGCATCATCGAGCGCGGCCGCAGCGTGCTCGTCCAGGTCACCAAGGACCCGATCGGGACCAAGGGCGCCGCGGTCACCACCAACCTGAGCTTCGCGGGTCGCTACCTCGTACTGACGCCGTTCGAGGACACCCGCGGCATCTCGCGCAAGGTGGAAGACGAGGAGACCCGCGCCGCGATGCGCGAGCAGGCCGACAAGCTCGAGGTGCCGGAGGGGTGCGGCATCATCCTGCGCACCAACGCCCTCGGTCAGACCAAGACGACGCTCAAGTCCGACCTCGCCGCGTTGCTGCGCCTGTGGAAGCGGGTCCAGGCCGAAACGGCGAAGGGCAAGGGTCCGCGCCTGCTCTACTCCGACCAGGACCTCATCGTGCAGGCGCTGCGCGACCTCCTCGACAGCTCGATCGACGAGGTGCTCGTCGATGACGACGCGGTGTTCGAGAAGGCCCAGGCCTACATGCACGCCTCGATGCCGCGCGGCAAGACACACCTGGTGCGCTACGCGGAACGCATGCCCCTGTTCTCCCGCTTCAACCTCGAGCCCCAGATCGAGGGGATCTACAAGCGGACGGTCCCGCTCCCGGGCGGCGGTTCGATCGTGATCGACCCCACCGAGGCGCTCACCTCGATCGATGTCAACTCGGGCAAGGCCTCGCACGGCACGTCGCAGGAGGACAGCATCTACGCCGTCAACCTCGAGGCCGCCCACGAGGTCGCCAGGCAGCTGCGGCTGCGTGACATCGGCGGGCTGGTGGTCGTCGACTTCATTGACATGCGGCCGCGCAAGAACCAGCACGGGGTCGAGAAGGCGATGCGCGACGCGATGAAGGCCGACAAGGCGCGTTCGACGGTCGGGCGCATCAGCGCAAATGGCCTGCTCGAGATCAACCGCCAGCGTGTCAAGCAGGCGCTGGCGCTGCGCACCCACCGGCCCTGTCCGACCTGCGCCGGTACCGGCACCATCCCCTCCCCCGAGTTCCTGGGCCTCAACTTGCTCCGGCGGATCGAGGCCCGCGCCGCCGATGGGCGCCTCAAGGCGGTGCGCGTCGGGCTCCACCCCGAGCTCGCCGACGCCCTTCAGAACGGACGCCGCCAGGAGATCGCCGCCCTCGAGCGCGAGTTCGACATCCGCGTCGAGATCAACGCGACGACCAGCTTCCACCGCTCCGAGGAGAAGATCGATTGGGTCGTGCGCGAAGCAGGCCACCTGCCGTTTTCGTCGGCTCCAGTGAACGCGGCCGACCTCGCCGCCGGCGGCGCGGCGCCCGAACCGCCCGAGGGGGAGAAGCGGCACAAGCGGCGCCGCGGCGGACATCGGCACAAGGACGACAAGCCCGAGCAACGCGCAGGCGAGGACGCCGCCGAGCCGGGCGCCGTCCCGTCCGTCCTCCAGGGCGAGGCGGAGCCCGAGGCCGAGATCGCGCCCGCAGAAGCCGTGCCCGTCGCGGAGGACGCCGGCGAGAAGAAACGCAAGCGCCGCCGCGGCGGCCGCCGCCACAAGAAGGGGAAGGGACCCCAGTCCCCCGCCGAGAACCCGGATCCCGGCGAACCGGCTACCGCCGGCGCGCTTGCCGCCGGGGAGCCCCCGCCGCAGGAAGCTCCTGCCGACGTCGCGACCGGGGACGCGGGGAGTCGCAAGAAGCGCCGGCGTCACCGGCGTCGCCGCGTACCCGCCGCGTCAGGCGGGGCCGCCCAGGAGGGAGGAGCTGCATGACCCCGATCCAGTCGTTCGACATCACGAGCGGGTGCGACCTCCAAGAGGTCGACAACGCCGTGAACCAGGCTGCGAAGGAGATCGCCCAGCGCTTCGACTTCAAGGGGCTCAAGGTCGCGATCGATCTCGACCGCAAGGAGAACCTGCTCGTGCTGACCGCCCCCGACGAGTTCAGGCTGCGGGCGATGTGGGACGTCGTGCTCGGCAAGATGACGCGGCGGGGCGTGCCGGTCAAGAACCTGAAGACCGGCGCGATCCAGCCGGCGGCCGGAAGCACCGTCCGGATGGAGGTCACCCTGCAGCAGGGCGTGCCCTCCGAGACCGCGCGCGCGATCGTCAAGCTCGTGAAGGAGCACAAGTTCAAGAAGGTCCAGTGCGCGATCCAGGGCGAGCAGGTGCGGGTCTCTTCGCCATCGCGGGACGAGCTGCAGGCGGTCATCGCGCTCGTCAAGGGCGAGGACTTCGGCATCGAGCTCGCCTTCGAAAACTACCGCACGCAATAAGCGGGACGCCACCCGTGGCCGACACTGCGCCGCCGCCGCGAGTGAGGTATCGTTGGACCGTGGCGACGCTTTCTCTGGTTGCGGCGGAGGTCCCGGCGGGCTTGGGCCCGCGCCCGGGTCTGGGGCGCTGATGGCGGTCTCCGGCAACCTCCGCACGATGCCGTTCCCCGACCTCATGCAGTGGATCTCCGTGAGCCGGAAGACCGGCACGCTGGTGATCAAGGGGCAGCGCTACACCAAGAAGATCCTGTTCCAGAAGGGCCTCGTGTCGGCGGTCACCTCCAACAACCCGCGCGAGCACCTCGGCTACTACCTTGTCGGCTGGGGGATCCTCACCGAGGACGAGCTCGAGCACCTGCTCGACCGCCAGAAAGAGCTCAACGTCATGCTCGGCGAGCTCCTGGTCCAGACCGACCGCCTCACCCGCGAGCAGGTGGACCACCTCGTGCGGGTCAAGACCGAGGAGACGGTCTACGACCTGATGCTCTGGCAGGAGGCTGAGTTCTTCTTCCTCGACGACGCCCAGCCCCGCAGGGACTTCAAGGAACTCCAGCTCCCGGTCGAGCACTTCATCCTCGAAGGGGCCCGGCAGGTGGACGAGCGCCGGCGCATCGCGGCGGTCATCACCGACTCCGGTTCCATCCCCCGCGCGGTCCAGTCGATCGACGAGAGCCGCCTAACGCCTTCGGGCACCGCCGTCCTGCGCGAGATCGACGGCGCCAAGAGCATCGAGGAGATCGCCCTCGCCTGCCGGATGCCGGAGTTCCCCGTGCTCAGCTTCATCTTCCAGGGCGTGACCAACGGCGTCTTCGAGCTCCTCCCGCCGGTGCTGCCGCCGAAGCGGATCCCGGGGTTCCTGCGCTCGACCTGGCGCGACCGCCTGCAGGAGGCCGAGAGCAGCCTCGCCCTCGGCGACTCCCTCGAGGCGTACCGAAAGGTCATCGAGGTGCGCGAGCGTTACCCGAGCATCCTGAAGGCGCTCGCGGCCGCCGATGAGCTCGAGCGCGAGATCGTCCAGGATGTCGAGAAGCTCCCGATCGGTCCCTCGACCATCCTCGAGCTGGCGCTGGCACCCAGGGACATCGTCCAGCTCAAGTGCGACCCCGAGGAGGGTTTCGTCCTCTCGCGCATCAACGGCCGTTACACGGTCAACCAGATCCTCGCGGTGCTCCCGGGCGTCAGGCTGCACAACCAGCTCATCATCCGCAACCTGATCCAGCGCGGCGTCGTGCAGCTGCGCGAGTCGCAGGAGATCGCCCGCCACCAGGGCGCCCCCCGCCTGCGAACGTAGAGACAGGGGACCGGAAAGACGTGGTCAGTGGTCCGTGGCCCGTGGCCCGTGATCAGAGACGACGGCGCCCGGATCGCTATCGGCGGCGCAATGTCTCGGTGACGATCGTGCAACCTTCGACGGCGAGCGCCGCCAAAAACCCTTCGCGATCAGCCGGGTTCACGAACAGCCGGCCCTCGCCCTCGATCAGCACGCCCTCGTCGGCCGCCGAAGCGAGCACCGACGTGGCCATGTTGTCGAGCATCCACGAGCCGACCCGGTAGCCCGGCAGAGGGAACCCGGCGAGGCGCTGCCCACTGAGCGGCCGGTGCGCCTGCGCCCGCGTGCCGGCGAGCGGCACCACCCGCCGCCGCAGCAGCGTCCCGACCTCGAGCGCGCCGGTGCCGATGGTGTAGCGCAATCGCGCCGGGGCAACGAACAGGACCACCGCGAGCGCGGCGATCGCCAGCGCGCCGGCACCGGTCACGACGAACAGGTTGACCCACCACGCCGCTCCTCGCCGCTCCGGGGGCGCGAACACCGATCGCCGGCCTTCCCGCAGCGCCTTCAGGAAGGCGTCCGGGTCCGCCGGGGTCACCGCCACCGGCGTGGCCTCGGCGCTCGACGTCACCACGACGCCGTGCGCCGAGCAGTCGGTGATCTGCCACACCTCGCCGACCCGCGGGTACGAATAGAAGCCGACGCAGTAGCCGGGCTTCTCGGTCCCGAAGCGCAGCACACCGTCGTGCAGCCACTCGGGCTTCGCCTCCGCGATGCGCGCGAGATCGATCGTCTTCTTCTGGCGCTCGGACCCCATCACGCTGGTGATCGTCAGCGCCCGGT
>NCBR01000406.1 GCA_002279285.1 Acidobacteria bacterium 37-71-11 | reverse complement strand
ACTCCCTGACGGAACAACTGCGCGAGCGCCCGGACCGACGCTTCGTCGTTCCATGGGAGCAGGAACGCGACCCTGCCCTCGCCGCTCACGGTGCCCGGCCGCCGGTCGCCCGGCTTTACCGCTTCGAGCCCGACACCCTGCGGGACAGCCGGCAGCGTCTTTGCCGGCACGTTCCACAACAGCGGCAGCGACCACGCGGTGATGTCATAGATCTCGTCCCGCAGGCGCTTGGCGTCGCGGCGCGCCTGTTCCTTCTCGAACGCCTTGCCCATCGAGGCGCCCCTGTCCAGCAGGATGCGCGCCAGCCGGCCGAGCGGCTGGGCGAGCGGTACGAGGACGCTCCCGGTCGGCACGTCAGCCTTGCCTGAGGTCACGCGGAACGCCTCGATCCCCTGCCGGGCGAGCAGCTCGCCGAGCTCGTCCGCCGCGGCAGGATCCGCCCCGTCGCCGAGCACGTAGGCTCGCGCCGGGCCGCGCTCCCCCTCCGCCACGGCGGTCTGCCGGAACGCGAACCAGCCGCGCAGGAAGCGCTCCCGGTTGTCGGCCGTCGTGAGGCACGTGGTGAACGCCGCGAGCAGGTGGTGCGTCACGCCGTCGCCGTAAGTGAGCTTGCTCCCGTCCTTCAGGAGCGTCACCAGGCCCCGGCTCGAGGCCTGCTCGAACGTCATCCCGACCGCGCCGGTGAGCGCCGGCCACGAGTCGCCGTAGCCGGGGTAGAACGCGTCGAACACCTCCCGGGTCCAGTAGCGAAAACCGTGGGCGTCGAAGGCGGCGGCGTTGCCGCGGCCTCCAGTAGCGAAAACCGTGGGCGTCGAAGGCGGCGGCGTTGCCGCGGCCGAGCAGGTCGAGCAGCGCGTCCCCTTCCCCTTCCAGCAACGGATGGCGCGGGACGGCCGGCGGAGCGAAGTAGTACCCCTCCTCCGCGCCCATCTCGTGGAGGTCCGCGGTCACGGTCGGGTGGTAGCGCAGCATCGCCGCGACCCGCGCCGCGCTTTCCGGCTGGGTGAGCGCGAACCAGTCCCGGTTGAGGTCGAAGAGGTCGTGCGAGACCCGTCCGCCCGGCCAAGGCTGCACGTGTTCCGCGCTCACGGGCTCGGGGTCGGGGGAAGGACCGCGGCCCTGCCTGTTCGATTCGACGAAGCGCGCTCGCCCATCGGGGTTTTGGACCGGATCGACGACGACTACAGTATTGGCGAGGATCCTCCCGACCTCGGGGCCGCTGCCCGATGCGAGGTGGTACGCCAGCGCGAGGCCGGCATCGGCGCCGGAGGCTTCGTCGCCGTGCACCGAGCACTGGATCCAGACCACGGCCGGCAGGTCGCGGATCAGCTCGGCCGCTTTCGCCGGCGCCAGGGACCTCGGGTCGCCGAGCTGGGCGAGGCCCGCCTGGATCTCGTCCCACCGCCCGAGGTTGTCGGGGGAGGCGACC
>NCBR01000074.1 GCA_002279285.1 Acidobacteria bacterium 37-71-11 | reverse complement strand
GTCTCTTGCGAGGGAGGAGAACAGCGAGGGGCCCCGGCGCGGATCGCCCTGTCCGGTCGCGGGCACAGGAGCATGCGGGCTCGGGCGCGGGGGCGCCCGTGCCCGCATCCGGCCACCCGCGGGACCGGCAAGCAAGAAAGCCTCACGCAGTGAAGATAGGGCCCATGGCGCCGGGGGCGAGCAAGGCCCGAACGCTGTTTCACCCGAGGGGCAAAATAGGAGCCTGCACGCAGTGAAAGAAACACCACTGAGCCCGTGCGTCTAGCCGCGGCCCGCGGGCAGCAGCATTAGCCGGGCACGAGGACGAGGGCGCCGGTGATGCGCGATTCCTTGACGCGCAGCAGCGCCTCGTTGGCCTGCTCGAGCGGCATCGCCTCGACGCTCGTCGCGATCGGGATTCTCTCCGCTAGGGCGAGCAGCTCGATCGCGTCGGCGCGGGTGGCGTTCGCCACCGAGCGGAGCACCCGCTCCTGGTAGAGCAGTCCGTAGGGGAACGCCGGCAGGTCGCTCATGGTGACGCCGGCGCAAGCGACGCAACCGCCGCGGTCGAGGAGGGACAGGGCGAGCGGCACCTGTTCGCCGGCCGGAGAGAAGATCACGGCGTGGTCGAGGGGCGCCGGCGGCGTTTCGCCGGGTGTGCCGGCCCAGTCGGCGCCGAGCGCGCGGGCGTGGTCGTGGTGCCGGGCCGCGCGGGTGAAGACGAAGACCCGGCAGCCGGCGTGCCGGGCGACCTGGATCGCCACGTGCGCCGAGGACCCGAAACCGAAGATGCCGAACGTTCCGCCGCCCAGCGCCCCCGCGAGGCGCAGGGCGCGGTAGCCGATCACGCCGGCGCAGAGCAGGGGCGCGGCCTGGACGTCGTCGAAGCCGTCGGGGATCGGATAGGTGAAGGCGGCGTCGACGGCGACGCGCTCTGCGTACCCCCCGTCGCGGTGCAGCCCGGTGAAGCGGGCAGTTGGACAGAGGTTCTCGCGGCCGCTGCGGCACCAGGTGCAGCCGCCGCACGCTCCGGCGAGCCACGCGACGCCGACGCGCCGGCCGACCATGCCCGGTCCGAGATCGAGCGCGGCTTCTTCGACGACCCCGACGATCTGGTGGCCGGGGACGAGCGGCAGGCGCGGCAACGGAAGTTCGCCCTCGACGGTATGGAGGTCGGTACGGCACACCCCGCACGACAGCACTCGCAACACCACCTCGCCCGGTCCCGGGCGCGGATCGTCGAGTTCCCTCGCGACGAGCGGGCGGCTTGCCGCCGGTCCCGGCCTGTCGAGCACCATCGCCCTCATCTCCAGCCCGTCCCCGACGATGATTCTAGCCGCGATCTGGTGCTAGAATCACCCGCCGCCGACGCGGCTGGAGGTTCCAATGAGTTTCACGAGGGTTTCCGGAGCCGTTCTCACCGGGTTGCTCCTGGCTGGGGGCGCATGGGCGCAGCAGACGGCGGTCGCCCCGGCCAAGATCGCGTTCGTATACGTGCAGAAGGCGCTCGCCAGTACCGACGAGGGGAAGGCGCGCCTGAAGGACCTGGACGAGTGGGCCCGACCGCGCCAGGACGAGCTCGCGAAGCTGGACAAGGAAGTCAACGACCTCAAGAGCCAGATCATGAGCCAGCAGGGCGTGGCGAGCGACGACGCGATCGCCGGGCTCAACCGGCAGCTCGTGACCAAGCGGCGGGAGTTCGAAGACCGGCAGCGCAGCGCCAAACGGGACTTCGAGGCCAAGCAACAGGCGATTTTGAAGGACATCGGCGGCAAGCTGCAGGAAGTCGTCACGACGTACTCCGAAGCAAATCACTACACGGCGGTGTTCATCTTCAACCCCGACCAACTGGCCTACCTCGCGCCGTCGGCCGACATCACCGATACCGTGATCAAGCTCTACAACGAGCACTACCCGCTGGCGGCGAAGGCGTCCGCGGCGCCGGGCAAGTAACGGCCCGCGAGGGAGTGACACGTGGGACGCCGACTGACACGCAAGCAGATCAAGAAGGACGAGTTCATCACGTTCGTGGACAGGGCTGTCCAGTGGACCGGCCAGAACTGGCGGCAGGCCTTGATCGGGCTCGGCGTGGTCCTCGCCGCAGCGCTGGTGTGGTGGGGGGTGACGGCGTTCCTCGGGAGTCGGACGGACGCGGCGAGCCAGGCGATGGACGGCGCGCTCGCGGCCTACAACGCCCCGGTCGGGAGCGCCGCGCCGGCCGGCGCGAAGGTCAAGTTCGCGACCGATACCGAGCGGCTCGCGGCGGCGGAGAAGGCGTTCAAGTCTGTCAAATCGCGCTACCGGTTCACGCCTCAGGCGAAGCTGGCGGACCTGTTCCTCGCGCGCATCGCGGCGGACCGCGGCGACGTGCCGCAGGCGATTCGGCGGCTCGGCGAGATCGCCAGCAGCCGGTCGAGCGACCCGGTTGTGCGCCTTGCGATGCTCGACCTCATCCGGCTCCGGGTCGCGCGCGGCGAGGGACTGCAGCTGGTGAGCGAGCTCGACGCGATGGCGGCGGGGAAGGACCCGCGGCTGCCGCGCGATGCCGCTCTGTTCCACCTCGCCGAGATCTGGCAGCACGAGGGCAAGCCCGAGGAGGCTGCCAAGCTGTACCGAAAACTCGTCGAGGACTTCCCGGACTCGCCGTACCGCGCGGACGCCCAGCAGCGCCTTGCGTCCGCGGGCTAGCGCCGGAAACGCAAGACGCGCCGGGCGTTCGCGCCAAACGCGGGCAGCGGCCGGCCGGTCCGGCGTGCCGGGCTTCGGAGGTGCAGGTTGAACTTCGTCGAGGTCATCGCCAGGAAGCGTGACGGCTCCGAGCTCTCCGCAGAGGATATCCAGACGTTCGTGCGTGGGGCCGCGAGCGGTCAGTTGCCGGACGAGCAGCTCGCGGCGATGCTGATGGCGGTCTGCATTCGCGGCGCGAGCCGCGCCGAGACCCAAGGCCTCGTCGAGGCGATGCGCGATTCCGGCGCCCTGTGGAAGACCGGCGAGAGCTTTCCCGACGCGGTGGACAAGCACTCGACGGGCGGGGTCGGCGATACGGTGTCGCTGGTGTTCGCGCCTCTCGTGGCCGCGTGCGGCGTGCAGGTGGTGATGATGGCGGGAGCCGGGCTCGGCCATACCCAGGGGACGCTCGACAAGCTCGCGGCGATCCCCGGCTTCCGGACCGCCGGGAGCCGGACGGAGGCGTTTGACCGGCTGGCGCGGTGCGGCGCCTTTTTCGCCGCCCAGAGCCAGGAGATCGCGCCCGCCGACCGCAAGCTCTACCTGCTGCGCGACGTGACCGCCACGGTCCCCTCGCTGCCGCTGATCGTCGCCTCGATCATGTCGAAGAAGCTCGCGGTCGGCGCCCGCCGCCTCGTGCTCGACGTGAAGTGCGGCTCGGGCGCGTTCTGCAAGACGATGGACGAGGCCCAAGCGCTGGCGGAGGCCCTGGTGGCCGTGGGTCAGGGCGCCGGGGTGGCGGTGGCGGCGATGATCACGGACATGAGCCAGCCGCTCGGGGACCGCCTGGGGTGTGCCAACGAGGTGCGCGCGGCGGTCGAAGTGCTCGGCGGCGGCGGCGATGCGCGCCTGCGGCAGCTGACGGTTGAGCTCGCAACGGACGCCCTGGTCGTGTCCGGCCGCCCGCGCGCGGCCGCACTCGCCGAGATCGAGGGGAGGCTCGCGGACGGCAGCGCCCTCGCGCGCTACGGGGAAATCGTGCGGGCGCACGGCGGCGACCCCGATGTCGCGCGCCTGCCGCGGCCGCGGCGGACCGTCCCGGTGAGCGCCCCCCGCGACGGCTTCGTTGCGGCGGTCGAGGCGGAGGCGCTGGGCTGGATCGCGGTCGGCCTCGGTGCGGGGCGCCAGCGTCAGGGCGACCAGGTCGACCTGGCCGCCGGCGTCAAGGTGCACGCCCGCACCGGCGACCGGGTGGAGGCGGGCCAGCCTCTCGCGACGCTCGAGATCGGCGATCGGCCGGTGGACGTGGAGACGATGGCGGCGCGCACCGCGGCCGCCTTCCGGATCGCGGACGAGCATCCGGCGGCGGTTCCGCTCGTGATCGCGCGCCTGGGAGGCGCGGCGTAGCTTGCTGTACCGGCTGGAGGGCGTCGAGTAGCTTGCTGTACCGGCTGGAGGGCGTCGAGCTGTCGTTCGCGGGCCGCGAAGTCCTGCGTGGAGCGACGTTCCAGCACAACCCCGGGGAGAAGCTGCTGCTGCTCGGCCGCAACGGCTGCGGCAAGACCACCCTGCTGAAGCTCATCACCGGCGAACTCGAACCCGAGCGGGGGTCCGTCCTGCGCGCGCGCGGGTTCGAGGCGGTCACCGTCGAGCAGCGTGTGAGCGCGCCGGGGGACACGCCGGTATTGGACTACTGCCTGTCGGCGCTCCCGCGGGTCGTCGAGGTCGAGCGCGCGCTCGTTGCCCTCGAAGGGCGGTTGGACGGCGGCGACAGCGAGGCGATCGCCGAGCACCACCGCCTGCAGGAGGAGTTCGAGCGGTTGGACGGCTACCGGGTGCGCCCGCGGGCGCAGGCGGCGCTCCTCGGCCTCGGCATCACGGAGGCGATGCACGCGCGGACGCTCGCAACGCTCTCGGGCGGGGAGCGCACCCGGGTTGCCCTGGCGCGCGCGTTGCTCTCGCGGTCGCCGTTGCTGCTCCTCGACGAGCCGACCAACCACCTCGACCTCGTCGGCGTCGAGTTCCTGGCGCAGGAGCTCGCGCGGCGCGACGGCGCCTTGCTCCTCGTGACGCACGACCGCGAGCTCGTGGACAGGGTGGGCGGTGAGGTCCTGGAACTGCACGGCGGCCGGCTGGAGCGCTACCCCGCCGGCTACGCCCGCTACCGCCGCGAGCGCGGGGCCCGCCGCGAGCAGGCGCGGCGGGCGTTCGAGCTGCAACGGGCCGAGATCGAGCGGCAGGAGGAGTTCATCCGGCGCAACATCGCCGGCCAGAACACGCGCCAGGCGCAAGCCCGGCAGAAGCTGCTCGACCGTATGACGCGCCTGGAGCCCCCGGAACCGGACCTGGCGGCGCTGAAGCTGCGCTGGCCGCAGAGCGGGCGCAGCGGGCAGATGGTCGTGGAAGCCGGGGACCTTGCCGTCGGGTGGACGGACCCGGTCCTGCGCGGCATCTCGTTCACGCTGCGCCGCGGCGAGCGCCTCGCCGTCGTCGGGCGCAACGGGGCGGGCAAGTCCACCTTGCTGCACGCGCTCGCCGGCCGCGCGCCCGCGCTCGCCGGCCGCCTGCGCTTCGGCACCGGCGTGGTGCCGGCGTGGTACGACCAGGAGCAGGCGGAGATCCCGAACGGCGTCAGCGTGCTCGAGGTGCTCCTGACGGCGCGGCCGGAGTGGACGCCGGCCGAGGCGCGGGGCTGGGCCGCCAGGTTCGCGTTCTCGGGCGAGGCCGCCGAAGCGGCCACGGACTCCCTGTCGGGCGGAGAACGGGCGCGCCTGGCGCTCGCACGCCTGATCGCGCTGGCGCCGAACCTCATGCTGCTCGACGAGCCGACGAACCACCTCGATTTGGTGACCTGCGAGGTGCTCGAAGAGGCCCTCGCGGAGTTTCCCGGCGCGCTGCTCCTGGTGAGCCACGACCGCCGCCTGGTGGAGAAGGTCGCCACCGGCGTGCTGCTCCTCGAAGGCGGGAGCGCGGTGGCGGTGAACCGGGTGGAGGAGGCGTTCGCGCGCCTCGGTCTGGTGGCGCCGCCGCGCCGCGGCGAGGAGGGCGACGAGCCGCCGGCCCGCCGCAGGAGCGCCGAAGAGGAGGAGCGCAGGCGCTTGCGGCGCGATGCGGCGCGCACCCGCGAGCGCGCCGACGCCCTTGCCGTCGAGATGGAGCGGTCCGAAGGGCGGCTGCACGAGCTCGACGAGCTGCTCTGCCGGCGCGAGGTGTTCTCAAACGGCGCGCGCGCCCGCGAACTCGCGGCCGAGGCCGAGGCGCTGCGCGCGTCCCTGGAGGACCAGCTCGAGGCGTGGGGCGAGGCCGAGGAGGACGCCGAGGCGCTCGAGGTTCGCCTGGCGGAGTTGGAAAGGCCGTAGAGCGACGTAGAAGACGAACGGCGCGGGCGGTTGGTGACACCGCCCGCGCCGTGTTGTTACCGGTTCCCGGAGTCGTCAGAGGATCGCTTCGACCGGCGCGACCTCGCCGGCCCGGATCGCGACGGCGCGCGCCGTGACCAGCGGCAGGACCCGGTAGGCGAAGTGGATCGCGGTCTGCACCTTGTTGTGGTAGAAGACGGCTTCGGGCTTCTCCTGCAGGAAGGCGCGGACGGCTTTCTTGTCGTCGCTCGCGACTCCGGCGGCGGCCAGCATCTCGCCGAGCCGGGTGCGGGCGATCACCGCCTGGTCGAGCAGGAAGTGGGCAGCCAGCACGTCGCCGATCATGTCGAGGAACGGCACCGAGTTGAGGAGGACGACGATCGGCGCGTCGGGCCGCTTGGCCAGCCCCTTCGAGATGTCCTCGATCTGCTTGAGGGCGGCGCCCAGCATCCACGCCGGCTCCATGAGCTGGCGGTCGTTGCGCAGCGTCTTGAACGTCTTCTCGGCCATCCCGAGGAGGTCGCGGATCGCCTTCCCACCCTTGGCGGGGAGCTTGCGGGCTACGAGATCGAGCGCCTGGATGCCGTTGGTCCCCTCGTAGATCGAGGCGATCTTCGCGTCGCGCAGGTACTGCTCCGCCGGATAGTCCGCGGTGTAGCCGTAGCCGCCGTAGACCTGCAGGCACCACTCGGTGACGCGGAACCCCCAGTCGGAGGCCCATGCCTTGCAGATCGGCGTCAGGACCTCGACGTAGGACTGGTAGCGCTCCTGCTCCTCGCCGGTCGTCACGTGGGTCATGTCGATGAAGTACGAGGTCTGCAGGAGCAGGGCCCGCATCCCCTGGACGTAGGCGCCCGAGGTGAAGAGCATGCGGCGGACGTCGGGGTGCTCGATGATCGCCACCTGCGGCGCCCCGTGCTCCTTCATGCGCGTCCAGTGGCGGCCCTGGAGCCGGGTGCGGGCGTAGTCGAGGGCGGCCTGGTGAGCCGCCGCGGCGACGGCTGCCCCCTGGAGACCGACTTCGATGCGCGCCGGGTTCATCATGTGGAACATCAGCTTCATGCCGGCCTTCTCCTCGCCGAGCAGGAACCCTTCGCAGCGGTCGTTACCGCCGAACACCAGCGAGCAGGTCGGCGAGCCGTGGATCCCGAGCTTCTCCTCGATGCGGGAGCAGGCGACGTCGTTGGGCTCGCCGAGGGAGCCGTCGGCGTTGACGCGCACCTTGGGCACGAGGAAGAGGGAGAGCCCCGAGGTGCCGTCCGGAGCGCCGGGGGTGCGGGCGAGGACGGCGTGAATGATGTTGGGGGTGAGGTCGTGGTCCCCGGACGTGATGAAGATCTTCTCGCCCTGGATCAGGTAGCGCCCGTTCGGCTGCTTGACGGCGCGCGCCTTGGAGGCGCCCACGTCGGAACCCGCCTGCGGCTCGGTGAGACACATCGTGCCGGCCCACTCGCCGGTGTACATGCGCTCGCAGAAGAGCGCGCGCATCTCGTCGGTGCCGAACTTCTCGACCAGGTACGACGCGCCGCGGGTGAGCAGGGCGGACAGGGAAAGCGCCATGTTGGCGCCGAAGAACATCTCGTTGATCGCCGTCCCCACGGTGTCCGGCAGACCCATGCCGCCGTACTCCGGGTTGTTGATGCAGCCGATCCAGCCGCCCTCGCGGATCTTCTGGTATACGGGGTGGAAGGAGGGTGGCATCACCACGTGCCCGTCCTCGAAGCGCGCCCCGACCTTGTCGCCGTCGCGGTTGGCCGGGTCGAGCTGTTCCTGGGCGAGCTTGAGGGCCTCGGCAAGCACCATCTCGACGTCGCCCCTCTCCCACTGGGAGAAGAGGTCGTTCTTGAGAAGCTGGCCTGTCGGCAGCCACTCGAAAAGCTGGAAGGTGATGTCGCGTATGTCGGCCTGGTAACCCACGGGAACCCCCCTTTTCTCCGGCGCACCGTCGTTCGTCGAATGAACGCCGGTTCATTTTCACCAGGAGCGCGCCGAATTGCAAGGGGGGGGTTGCGGACGGTGCATAATGCGCGCTGGAGGTCGTCCATGGACAAGGCGCGTGCGGTGGTAACCGGCGGGGCGGGCTTTCTCGGCTCGCACCTGTGCGATCGGCTGCTGGCGGAGGGCATCGATGTGGTGTGCATCGACAACCTCCTGACCGGCAGCCTGACGAACATCGAGCACCTGTTCGGCGTGAAGGGGTTCGCGTTCGAGAACTACGACGTGACCAACTTCATCCACGTCGCCGGCAGGGTCGATTTCGTCCTCCACTTCGCCTCGCCGGCGTCGCCCATCGACTACCTCGAGCTCCCGATCCAGACCCTGAAGGTGGGGTCGCTCGGCACCCACAAGGCGCTCGGCCTCGCCAAGGCGAAGGGGGCGAGGTTCCTCCTGGCTTCGACGTCCGAGGTGTACGGCGACCCGCTCGTCCATCCGCAGCCCGAGGGCTACTGGGGCAACGTCAACCCGGTGGGGCCGCGGGGCGTGTACGACGAGGCCAAGCGCTTCGCCGAGGCGATGACGATGGCGTACCAGCGCTTCCACGGCGTCTCGACGCGGATCGTCCGCATCTTCAACACGTTCGGCCCGAGGATGCGGGCCCGCGACGGCCGCGTCGTGCCGGCGTTCATCTCCCAGGCGCTGGCGGGCGAGCCGCTGACCGTCTTCGGCGACGGCTCGCAGACCCGGTCGTTCTGTTTCGTGGACGACGAGGTCGAGGGGATCATCCGGCTGCTCTTCTCCGAGATCCCGGACCCGGTCAACATCGGGAACCCGGCGGAGATGACCGTGCTGCAGTTCGCCGAGACGATCCGCCGCCTGGTGGGAGCCTCGGTCCCGATCGAGTTCCGGCCCCTCCCGGTGGACGACCCCAAGGTGCGTCAGCCCGACATCGGGCAAGCGATGGCGTACCTGGGTTGGCAGCCCAAGGTTCCGATCGAGGCCGGTCTGTTGCGGACGATCGAATACTTCCGTTCCTTGCTCGACCGCGGCGCCGGTCCGGAGCGCTGACCTCATACCGTTTTTCGCGCAATGGAGGCGTCAGGACGCGGGGGTGCCGCGGTGGCGGCGGCGGCGGTGGAGCCGGATCATCTGGAGCAGCACGACGAAGGTGACGGCCCCGGCGATGAGCGCGAGGACCGTGGCGCCGGCGCCCCACGCGAGCAGCACCGAGCGTAGCCACGGGGCATGCTGGCGCCACACGGCCGCGTGCAGGACCTCCTCGGGGCGAGGTAGGACGAAGCGGGGAACGCGGACGCCCGTGATGCGCTTGCCGAGGAAAACGGCCACCGGGAAGTAGACAGGGAGCGTCCATGGGTTGATGACCAGCGTTCCCAGGAACACGTCCACCTTGTTGAGACGGAGGATGAGAGCGAGCAGGAGGGCGAGGACCGTGTGCAGGCCCATCAGCGGCGAGAACCCGATCGTCAGTCCGAGCGCCCATGCGGCCGCGAGGCGCTCGGGCCGCTCGTGGACGCCGACGACCTGGTCGAAACGGGTCCGCAGGCGCTCGAAGATCGCCTTCACGGCGCCACGGCCGGCTGCGTCTCGACCAACGCGATTCGCAAGATGTCGTCCGCCTGCGCGAGAAGGTGGAAGTGCGCCTTGGCGCGGGCCGACGCCGGCAGCTCGGCGAGGTCGCGCTGGTTCTCCCGCGGCAGGCAGATGTCGTGGATGCCGGCGCGCAACGCCGCCAGGACCTTTTCCTTGATCCCTCCGACCGGGAGGACCTCGCCGCGCAGCGTGATCTCGCCGGTCATCGCGAGGTCGTGGCGGACCGGCTTGCCGATCGCGGTCGAGGCGAGGGCGCAGAGCATCGTGACCCCCGCCGACGGGCCGTCCTTGGGGATCGCGCCGGCCGGGACGTGGACGTGGAACGAGTGGTCGTCGAAGAACGCCGGCGCGATGCCGTAGCCGCTCGCGTTGGCGCGCAGGTAGGAGAGCGCGGCCTGGGCCGACTCCTTCATCACCTCGCCGAGGTGGCCGGTGAGACGCAGCTCGCCCTTGCCGGGCAGGGCCAGCGCCTCGACGTGGAGGATGTCGCCGCCCACCGGGGTCCAGGCCAGTCCGGTCGCGACCCCGATGCGGTCCTGGAGGAGCTGCTCGTCGGGGAGGAATCGGACGGGCCCGAGGAGCCGTTCTGCGGCCTTCGGCGTGACCGTCACCCGCGAGGTCGCCCCCTCGGCCATGCGGACCGCGACCTTGCGGCACACCGAGCCGATCTCTCGTTCGAGGTTGCGCAGGCCGGCCTCGCGGGTGTAGCGGTCGATGAGGAAATGCAGCCCCGTGTCGAAGAAGCGCACCTGCCCCGGTTTGAGCCCGTTCTCGGCGAGCTGCTTCGGGATCAGATGCCGTCTCGCGATCTGCACCTTCTCCTCTTCGGTGTAGCCGGAGAGCGCGATGACCTCCATGCGGTCGAGAAACGCGGGCTGAATCGTCTCGGTCACGTTGGCGGTCGCGATGAACAGCACCTTCGAGAGGTCGTAGGCGACGTCGATATAGTGGTCGCGGAACGAGTAGTTCTGCTCGGGGTCGAGGACCTCGAGCAGCGCCGCGGAAGGGTCACCGCGGTAGTCGGCGCCGATTTTGTCGATCTCGTCGAGCATGAACACCGGGTTGGAGGTCCCGGCCTGGTTGATCCCCTGGACGATCCGCCCGGGGAGCGCGCCCACGTACGTCCGCCGGTGGCCGCGGATCTCGGCCTCGTCGTGAACTCCGCCGAGCGAGATGCGGATGAACTTGCGTTCCAAGGCGCGCGCGATCGAGCGTCCGAGGGAGGTCTTGCCCACGCCCGGCGGCCCCACGAAGCAGAGAATCGGCCCCTTGCTGTCCTCCTTGAGCTTGCGCACGGCGAGGAACTCGATGATGCGCTGCTTGACCTTCTCGAGGTCGTAGTGGTCGTTGTCGAGCACACCGCGGGCGTGCGCGAGGTCGAGGTTGTCGCTCGAAAACGTCTTCCACGGGAGACCGGTGAGCCAGTCGAGGTAGGTGCGGATGACGGATGCCTCGGCCGAGTCGGGGTGGGTCGTGCGCATGCGCTTGAGCTGCTTCTCCGCCTCGCCCCGGGCCTCGTCCGGGAGCTGCTTGGCGGCGATCAGGTCGCGGTAGCGCTGGACCTCCTGGTCCACGTCGTCGGTGTCGCCGAGCTCCTTCTGGATCTGCTTGAGCTGCTGGCGCAGCAGGTACTCGCGCTGCGACTTGTCGAGCTCGCCCTGGACCTGCGAGCTGATCTGCCGCTGCACCTGCAGCAGGGCGATCTCGTGTTCGAGGTACTCGTTGACCGCGCGCAGCCTCTCCTTGACCTCGACCGCCTCGAGCGCCTTCTGCGCCTCCTCTGGCTTGAGGTCGAGGTTGGAGGCGACGAGGTCCGCGAGGCGGGCGCCGTCCTCGAGCGAGGTGGCGATGAGCATGACCTCCGGGGAGACCGACTTGCCGAGCTCGACGGCTTTCTCGAGGTTGCCGCGGACGGTCCGCACGAACGCCTCGAGCTCGAGGTCGCCGGCCGGCGTCGCGGGCTCCTCGAGGCGGGTGATCTTGGCGCGCAGGTATGGCTCCTCCTGCAGGAAGTACTCGACCCGAGCGCGGGCGAGGCCCTGGACGAGGATCCTGATCCGGTTGTCCGGCAGCTTGATCATCCGCATGATGCCGGCCACGGTGCCGACCTGGTAGAGGTCCTTCCCTTCCGGGTTCTCCTCGGTGGGGTCCTTCTGGGCGAGCAGGAGCAGGAGGCGGTTCTCGGCCAGCGCCTGGTCCACCGCGGCGACCGAGCGCTCGCGGCCGATCGACAGGGGCACCATCACGAACGGGAAGAGCACGGCGTCCTTCAAGGCCATCGCCGGCAGCATGTCGGGGATCGAGACGGTCTCCTCGCGGGTGTCCTGGGTGTTTTCCTTGACCTCGTTCATGGCTCCTCTGTGGTCACCGCGATCGTGTGCAGGCAGTCGCGCCGTTCGGTGAGCTTCGGCAGCGAGATCTCGAGCACGCCGGCGGCGAGGACGGCGGTGCTCGCCTCCGGCCGGACGGGTCCGGGCAGGAGGACCTCGACCGAGAAGGCGCCGAACCCGCGCTCCATGTGGTGGCAGCGCCGGTGCGCCGACGGCGCGCCCTCCGGCAGCTTCCGCCCGGCGATCCGCAGTTCGCGCTGGCGCAGCGTGACGACCAGCTCCGCCGCGGGGACCGCGGGGACGTTGGCGAGGACGACGTAGCGCTCGTCGCTCTCCCGCAGGTCCACCGCGGGGGAGAACGAGGTCTCGGCGGTCTGGGCCGGCGCCGCGAGCAGCTTCAGCAGCTCGTCGAGGTGGCGCTGGATCTCCTCGATCTCGAGCCCGGAGGAGAGGCGCCGCCTCACGCCTCGACCTCCCGCTCGCGCCGCAACCTCTCGAGTTCGGTGAGGAACTGCTCGATGTCCTCGAACCGCCGGTAGACGCTCGCAAACCGGACGTACGCGATCTGGTCGAGCTCGCGCAGGCGGGCCATCAGGATCTGGCCGATCTCGTCCGAGCGGATCTCGCGGTCGTCCTTGCGGCCGAGCGCGGCCTCGACCGCATCGGCCATCGCCTCGAGCTGGCGCGAGGTGACAGGGCGCTTCTCACAGGCGCGCACGAGCCCGCCCAGGACCTTGGAGCGGTCGTACGGCTCGCGCTGCCCGTCCCGCTTGACGACGAGGGCCGGGACCTCCTCGATGCGCTCGTACGTCGTGTACCGCTTCTGGCAAGCGAGGCACTCCCGCCGCCGGCGCACCTGGCTGCCGTCGCCCAGCTCGCGGGAGTCGACCACACGGTCCTCCGCGTGGCCGCAGTACGGACAGCGCATCCTACGTGGCCTCCGCGTCCGGCCGGGTCTCCGCTCCCAGCGCCCGCACGCGTCCGAGCGACAGCCCGACGCTGCCGAGGTACGCAAGACCGAGCACCGTGATCGGGAAGAAACAGATGGCGTGGTGGACCAGGGCGAACGCGGTGGCGGTCGGGACGCCGACGCTCATGAGCTGGGTCAGGCCGAAGCGGATCGCCCAGTGAAAGCCGCCGACGCCCGCCGGCGCCGGCACGGCGAGGCCGATGACGCTGACCGCGACGACGACGAACGCCTCGCCGAAGCTCATGGGGAACCCGAACGCGTGGGCCAGCAGCACGAGCTGCCACCCGATCGCGACCCATAGCCCCAGGCTCCAAAGGGCGATCTCGGCCAGCCGGCGCGGCCGGCGCAGCACCTCGAGGCCGTCCAGCACGTGCTGGAAGAAACTGGCGACGCGGGTCCTGAAGCGTTCGGGCGCCCACGACGCGATGCGGCGCACGGTGGCGTCCCGCCGGCGCAGCAGGAACCACACCAGGACCACCGCCGCCGCCAGCCCCGCCGTCGTGACCATCGCGGTGTCGCGGAGCAGCCCCAGGTTCTTGGGGTTGAGGCCGTCGCGAGCGGACACGACTCCGAAGGCGAAGAGCAGCAGGACCGACGCCCCGTCCAGCAGCCGCTCGGTGAGGATCGAGGCCAGGGTTGCGGCGGCCGGCAAGCCGGTCCTGGCGG
Organism: Acidobacteria bacterium 37-71-11; assembly: GCA_002279285.1. Taxonomy (GTDB): domain Bacteria; phylum Acidobacteriota; class Thermoanaerobaculia; order Thermoanaerobaculales; family Thermoanaerobaculaceae; genus RBG-13-68-16. The sequence goes on along the minus strand of NCBR01000074.1, from coordinate 747 downwards.
TGAGCAGCAGCGGCCGCACGACCTCGCCGGCGCGCAGGGGCAGCACCGTGGACGTCGCGAACCCGGCCGCCGTGCAGCCGAGCAGGTTGGCCGTCCCGACCCGGCCGACGGGCCGCAGGATCAACCCCCACCGCAGCGCGCGCAGGGCGTAGGTGAGGAGCGCGACGGTCAGCGATGCCAGGAGCCAGCCGACCTTGACCTGGGTGAGCGCCTTCCCCACCTCGGCGAGCGGCGCCGTCCAGAGGAACACGCCGAACAGGACGATGGCGAGCGCGATGCTCGCAACGATCTTCCACAGGTGGCGGCGGGCTTGGCCTCCCATCCGCCCAGGGTAGTATGAGCGGAGCATGAGAGCAACCGCGCCGATTCTCGTCGCGACGCACGAACTGTGCGGCGGGCACGAGCCGCCGCCGGGGCATCCCGACCGGCCCGAGCGGCTGCGGGCCGCGATCGCCGGTGCGGCGGTCGCGGGGGCCGAGGCGCTCCCGGTGCCGCTCGACGAGGCGGCCGTGCTCGCGGCGCTGGCGCGGGTCCATGACCCCGGCCTCGCAGGGCGGCTGCGGCGTGCGTGCGAGCACCCGCCCGGCATCTTCGACAGCGAAGACAACCCGGTCAGCCGCGGAACGTATTCGGCCGCGCTCGCCGCGACGGCTTCCGCGATCGCCGCCGCCGGCGCGGCGGCCGCGGGTGCGGCCGCGACGGTCTGGGTGCCGGTCCGGCCGCCCGGCCACCACGCGCTGCGCGACC
>NCBR01000405.1:670-1576 GCA_002279285.1 Acidobacteria bacterium 37-71-11 | reverse complement strand
GTGATCGCCGGCCCGTTCGTGCGCTCGTCCTACCACGCCGAGGAGGCGTTCCTGAAGGTGCGCGGGTGAGGCCGCTCGGATCGGGTGAGCCGGCACGGGTGGCGGACGGTACCGGCGACTCGGCGTTCTCTCACCGAGAGATCCTTGCGACCTGGGAGGTCGGATGACCACGAACACCAAGGGAGACGAGCAGGGCGTCGGGGCGGGGAGCAACGGCAGCCCTCTCGGTAAGGCGTTCATCGGCATCGCCGGCATCATCGGCGCCGGCAAGACGACGCTGGCCACCGCGCTGGCGCAACACCTGGGCCTCGACGTGCACTACGAGCCGGTCACCGACAACGAGTACCTGGCGGACTTCTACCGCGACACCAAGCGCTACAGCTTCGCGATGCAGATCTACCTCCTGAACCGCCGGTTCCAGCAGCACCAGGAGATCATCTGGCGCGGCCGGGGCGGCGTCCAGGACCGCACGATCTACGAAGACGCCATCTTCGCGCGGACGCTGCGGGACATGGAGCTGATGGACCCCAGGGACTACGAGACCTACGTCACGCTGTTTCGCAACCTCTCGAACTTCATGTGCCGGCCGAACGTCATCATCTACCTCGACGTGACGCCGGAGAAGTCGATGGAGCGCATCCGGCTGCGGAGCCGCGGCGTCGAGTCCGGGATCACCGTCGAGTACCTCACGCGGCTGTACAACAACTACGAGGACTTCCTGCGCGAGATCAGCCGCCTGATCCCCGTCCTGCGGGTGCGCTGGGACGAGTTCTGGGAGGTCGAGCGCCTCGCCGAGGCGGTCGCCCGCGAGTACCAGCGCGGGAGCTTCCTGCGCGAGGTCGCGCAGTTGGCATGAGCGAGAACCGACGGGGCGTTCCCGGGACCGCGGCCGTGCGCGCCGGCGGC
>NCBR01000405.1:0-663 GCA_002279285.1 Acidobacteria bacterium 37-71-11 | reverse complement strand
CTGCCCGGGCCCGGTCTCGCGCCGCTCGTGCTCGTCGTGCCGGGCCTGCTGCGGCGGGCGCTTGCGGGGGCGCGGGGGTGGCGGGCGTTCCGGATCGGCTGGCTTGCGGGGTTCGCCCAGTGGGTGGTGGCCGTGGCCTGGGTGTTCATCGTCCTGCATCGTTACGGCCACCTGAACGCCGCGCTGGCGGTCCTCGCGGTCGCCCTGATGGCCGCCATCCTGGGCGCGACGTGGGGGATCGCGGGGTGGGCCGCGAGCCGGGTGCCCGAGGGACTGAGGATCGTGGCGCTGCCGCTGGGGCTCGCGGCGTTCGAGGAGCTGCAGCGCTTCCCGCCGTGGATCTTCCCCTGGAACCCGGCGGCGGCGGTGCTGACGCCGGTGCCGGCGCTGCTGGCGCCGCTCCCGGTGACCGCCGCGATCGGCCTCTCGCTTCTCGTCTACCTGGCCGGGAGCGCGCTGGACGCGCTGCTCGCGCCCGGGCTGCGGCGCGCCGGCGCGGTCTGGCTCGCCGTCGCGGTCGCCGGCTGGTGCGGTGCCGCGCTGGCGGCGCCCGCGTTCCGCCCGGACGGGCCGGCCGTGAAGGTGGCGGCGCTGCAGCCCGACGTCCCCCTCGAGGCGCGGTGGAACCCGGGCAACGAGGAATCGATCGAGGATCGGGTGTGG
>NCBR01000247.1 GCA_002279285.1 Acidobacteria bacterium 37-71-11 | reverse complement strand
CCCGGAGGTGCGGTCGTTCTGGACGGTGGACGGCGGCGGCCTGCAGCCGACCCAGGTCGAGGTCCGTGCCCGCCTGGTCCGCGAGGGCCGCGCAGTCGCGGTGTACCAGGAAGAGGGTTACCGCTTCTCGGCTCTCGGCCCGGCCGACGAGGCCCGCCAGATCGAGAACGCGGTCGACGCCTTCGACGGGACGATCTTCCCCCGCGAGGTGGCGCTGTTCGGGCCGTGCCCGGACCGCGACCACAACGGGAAGGTGATCCTGCTCGTAACTCGCAAGGCGCCGGACGAGGGCCTGTTCTTCCCGTTCGACGAGATGTCCGAACCCGACGCGCTGCGCTACGGCTTCCACTCCAACGAAGGCGAGGTCCTCTTCGACACCTTCGACCGGCAGGGCAACCGAGCCGGGCGTAACATCCAGGAGGTCGCCGAGACGTTCCACCGGCTCCTCCACTACAGCCGCGACCCCGGCGAGACCTCGTGGAGCCGCCTGTTCGCCAACTACACGCCGTACATGTGCGGGCTCGCCTCGGCGCGCCTGCTGTGGGGGGACACCGACCCGGAAGGGCGCACCCACACGCCCGCCGATCCCTTCGCCTCGCGCGGCTGGTCGCTGCTCTTCGTCGAGTACCTGCGGGAAAGACTCGGCGAGGAGAGCCTGCGCGATTTGGTGCTGCTCCCGGAGAAGGGCCTGGCCGGCCTCGGCCGGCTGCTGGCGGACCGCCGCGACCGGCGGACGCCGGCCGATCTCCTTGCCGATTTCGCGATGGCGTGCTGGCTCGACGACCCCGCCCTTGCGGACGGGCGCTTCGCATTCTCGGGCGTGGCGCCGCCCCGGCCCCTCCCCGCGGCGAGGGCCGTGGCGTCCCGGCCCACCTCCGGAGCGATCGAGGTCGGCGTCGGCGGCATGGCGTTCATCATCGTGGACGGCAACGGCGAGCGGCCGTTCCCGTTGACGCTGCAGGGCGACGCGTCGGTGGGCTGGGTCGCGCGCGCCGTCATGCTCCGCACGCTGGGTCCCGACGTGGAGCTGCCGATCGCCTTCGCGCCCACCGGCGTCGCGAAGCTTGATCTGCCGACACTCGCACCCGACGAGAGCGTCGTGGTGGCCGCGGTCGCGGTGCCTGGCGACTCGCCGCTCTTCGACCGGCGGACGCTACTGCTGCATTGGGGGATCGGCTGGGTGCCGCATACGCCCGCCGACTTGGGGCGCGAGGCGCTTGCCGAGCTGGTGAAGAAGGCGCTCCCCGCGGGCGGGGCCGCCGCCCGCACCCAGCTGATGACGACGGTGGACCGCCTCTCCGGAGCGCCGGCCGAGGACGTCCCGGGTCCGGTTGTCACGACACGCTACGCATGGGCGCCGGCGGCGGCCGACGTCGTCGCGGTCCTGCACCAGGAGGCGGAACGCCGGGGCCTGCCGGTGCGCTCGTCGGCGTTCGTACAGCGCGCCTCGAACGGCGCCGAGCAGACGTGGTCCAACGTCCTGGTCGAGTTGCCGGGGAGCGATCCCCGCCGCTGGCCCGTGGTCCTGGCTGCGCACTGGGACGGCGCCCGCGCACACCTGTCCGACTCGTACCTGCGTGCGCTCAACATCAACGACAACGCGTCAGGGGTCGCGGTGGCGATGGAAGCCGCGGCGGCGATGAGCCGCGTGCCGCACCGCGCCCCGATCGTGGTTGCGTTCCTCGCGGGCGGCTACCACGACGCCGCCGGGGCGCGCGCCCTGCTCGACGAACTCGGCGGCAAGGTCAGCGCATGGATCGAGATGGACCGCGTCGGGATACCGGACCGCTGGCCGCGCACGCTGTCCGTCACGCTCGAAGGCGGCGCCGCGCTCTCGAGATTCCCCGTCAGCGTCCCGCAGGCGTTCCGCCGTGTCGGGCTCGCGCCGAAGGGCCAGGCGGAGATCTCGGACCCACACACCGGGGGCGGCCTTGCCGCGGCCCGCGGCATCCCCTCGCTCGTCGTCTGCGCGCACCCCGGCGGTGAGCGCGAGGATCTCGACACACCGCCGGCGGTCGAGCGAGCGCGCGTGTCTCCAGACCTCATGGTCCTGCTCACCAAGGTGCTCGCCGGCAGTGTCGTGAACCTCGCCGGGGCGCTGTAGGCGCGCCGGCCGCGGTCTGGGACGACGGACACAGGAGGGCACCGTCATGAATATCTTGACAGTCAAGGTCGAAAAGCCCGAGGCCACCAACTTCATCCTCGGACAATCCCACTTCATCAAGACCGTCGAGGACATCCACGAGGCGATCGCGGCCACGTGCTCTCGGATCCGTTTCGGCCTTGCCTTTTGCGAGTCGTCCGGCCCTGCCCTCGTGCGCCGTTCCGGCAACGACGACGGGCTCGTCGACCTCGCAACGCGCAACGCCTTGGCCGTCGGCGCGGGACACTCGTTCTTCGTGTTCCTGGAGGACGGCTTCCCGGTCAACGTCCTGAACCCGATCAAGGCCATCCCGGAGGTGTGCCGGATCTACTGCGCCACCGCGAACCCGGCCGAGGTGGTCGTGGGCGAGAGCGCGACCGGCCGGGCGATCCTCGGGGTCGTGGACGGGTGCTCGCCCAAGGGCGTCGAGGGCGAGCAGGACGTCCTGGCGCGCCTGCGTTTGCTGCGCGAGATCGGCTACAAGCTCGGGTAGGCTGCATTGTCCGGCCTGACCCTTCCGCTTTCGTTGCCCGCGCTGGTCGTGGCGGGGTTCCTCGTCTCCCTGGCCACGGTTGCGGTGCCCGGCCCGATCACGCTGGTCGCCAGCCGCCTCGCCCTCTCCCGTCACATCTCCTCCGCCGTCTGGTTCCTGGTCGGCGTCACCACCCTCGACGTTGCGCTGTTCACCGCGCTCGCCTCTGGGGCAGGGCCGGTGCTGCGCGAGATCGGGGCCCTGCCGATCGTGGAGCTGACCGGCGGGTTGGCGCTGCTTTGGGGCGGAATCACCTCGCTGCGGGCTGCGCCGGCAGCGGGCGGCCGGCGGCCGGCGCTCGACAACGTCGAGGGGCGCAAAGCCCTGGGCAGCTTCTTACTCGGTCTCGTCGTGGCGGCGGCCAACCCGCACTACTGGATCTGGTGGGTCACGGCCGGCCTCGCGTTCGTCGAGGCGGCGCGCGCCCACGGTGCCCCGGGCCTCGCCTGGATGCTGGGTGCGCTCGTCGGCGGCGTCGTCGCGTGGTACGTGCCGCTGCTGTGGGCGTTTGGCCGCGGTTCCAAGCTCTTGCCGGCGCGCGCCGAAGCCCTCGTCATCCGGGTGATGGGGATCGTCCTCGTGGCCCTGGGCGCGGGGCTTGCCGGGCTCGGCGGCTGGCGGCTCTACGCCGCCTATTTCTGAGGCCGATCCGAGCCTTTCTTTGCCCTGCGGGCTACGGCCATGTCGCTCGGGCGGCCCCCTCTTCCACTGCGTGGCCTCTTGCTTTGCCCTTCGGATGAAGCGGCGTTCGGGCCTTGCTCGCCCCCGCTCTCTGGGTTTCCTTTCACTGCGTGAGGCTGTCTTGTTTTGCCCCGCGGGCTGCGGCCGTCGTCGCTCGGGCGGCGCATCGAGCGCCGCCCTCCGACCCACCTGCGCGTGCGACCGAGCTGGCCAGATCGGCGGGCGGAGCCTCGCCGTTTCCTTCGCTTCGCTCAGGACCGGCGTTTCCACCCGCCGCTCTGGCCGCTCGGGACCCGCACGCTCCGGCG
>NCBR01000246.1 GCA_002279285.1 Acidobacteria bacterium 37-71-11 | reverse complement strand
CGCGGCCGCTTCTGATGTGGGGCGCGACCTACTCATCCCATCACGCCGGGCGCGCTGTCGTCGATCTCCACTGACCACGGACCACCAACCACGCCTCTCGGTGCCCGGGGACTCTTGCGCGTGGGTATAACCGGAGTTATACTCGCTGTATGAAGACCGCGATCTCGATTCCGGACGAGGTGTTCGCCGCGGCGGAGGCGGAGGCGCGCCGGCTCGGCGTGTCGCGCAGCGGCCTGTTCGCGAAGGCCGTCGCCGAGTTCGTGGCGAGGAACCGCGGCCTCGGCGTCCGCGAGGCGCTCGACTCGGTGTACGCGACCGAGGACTCCAGGGTGGACGAGGCGTTGGCGCGGATGCAGGCCGCGAGCCTGCCGGACGAGGGCTGGTGATGCGCCGCGGCGAACTGTGGTGGGCGTCGATCCCCGACCCGAGCGGCTCGGGGCCGGGCTACCGCCGGCCGGTGCTGGTCGTCCAGGCGGACGAGTTCAACGAGAGCCGGATCCAGACCGTCGTGGTCGCGGCCGTAACCTCGAACCTCCGTCTCGGCGCCGCCCCCGGCAACGTCCTCTGCCGCCGGCGCGACACCGGCCTGCGCAAAGACTCGGTCGTCAACGTTTCCCAGCTCCTCACCCTCGACAAGTCGTTCCTCTCCCAGCGCGTCAAAGCACTGCCCGGTTCGCTCATAGGGGCCGTCGAGGCGGGCCTCCGCCTCGTCCTTGCGCTGTGAAGTGTGCCGCCGATAGCGGACCGTTGCTTTGCCGTTCTCGGTGTCCGGTGCCCTGTCGTTGGGTCCTTGCGGCCGCCCGGCTGTGAGTTGGACGCATTCGAAACGCCTCTGATAGAATCAATGTGAATGGAGGGGCGGCGCATGCCCAAGACGCTGACGCTTCGAGTGGACGATGAGACCTACGGCACGCTCGCGGAGGCGGCCGCGGCAGAGGGCCGCTCGATCGCCAACCTGATCGAGACCGCTGCGGTGCAACACGTGCGCGCGCAGCAGTTCGCCGACGATGCCGAGATGGCGGAAATCGACGCCAATGAACGGCTTGTTGCGCGGATCAAACGGGGTTCGCGCGACGCCCGGGCGCGGCGGGGTCGCTTCGTTGGCTGAGTACCGGATCTTCGAGACCGAGCAGTTCACGAAGGACCTGCGAACCATCGCGAGGAGCGGCAACGCGCGTATCGAGCGGAAACTGCGCGAGGTGGTTTACCCCGAAATGCGCCGGCGCCCGCACTTCGGCCCCAACATCAAGAAGCTCAAGGGCTGGCAGCCCGAGACCTGGCGCTACCGCATCGGCTCCTGGCGCTTCTTCTTCGAGATCGACGAGGAGGAGCGAACCGTGTTCATGCTGGCCGCGACGCACCGCTCCGCCGCCTACTGACGCGGCCTTGACCTTGACCCTGTCGGCGGTCTGCGGTTGCCGTTGTCTGACCACGGACCACCGGCCACGGACCACGCCTCTTCGGTGCCCGGAGCCCGGTGGCCGGCACCTTGACTTGGGTCGGGGCCCGGCCTAGCATTTCGTGTGGCCTCGCGGCCAACCCGTCCACGCGACAACCAAGGGGGAAGGTGTCACCATGGCTGAGTACAACCAGGACAAGCTCAAGGCTTTGGAGACCGCCGTCGCGCAGATCGAACGGCAGTTCGGCAAGGGCGCGATCATGCGGCTGGGCGCCCAGGAGGCGGTCAACGTCAACGTCATCCCGAGCGGGTCGATCGGCCTCGACGCGGCCCTTGGGGTCGGCGGGATCCCGCGCGGGCGGGTAATCGAGATCTTCGGACCGGAGTCCTCGGGCAAGACGACGCTCGCGCTGCACGTGATCGCGCAGGCGCAGAAGCTGGGCGGCCTCGCGGCGTTCATCGACGCCGAGCACGCCCTCGACCCCGAGTACAGCGGCAAGCTGGGCGTGGACATCGACAACCTGCTGGTGGCGCAGCCGGACAACGGCGAGCAGGCGCTCGAGATTGCCGAGACGCTGATCCGCTCCGGCTCGGTGGACGTAATCGTCGTGGACTCGGTGGCCGCGCTCGTCCCGCGCGCCGAGCTCGAAGGCGAGATGGGCGACTCGTCGATGGGGCTGCAGGCGCGCCTGATGTCGCAGGCGATGCGCAAGCTCACCGGGATCGTCTCCAAGTCCAAGACGTGCGTGATCTTCATCAACCAGATCCGGGAGAAGATCGGGGTGATGTTCGGCAACCCCGAGACCACGACCGGCGGACGCGCCCTCAAGTTCTACGCCTCGATACGCCTCGACATCCGCCGCATCGGCGCGATCAAGTCCGGCGAAGACGCGATCGGCAACCGCACCAAGGTCAAGGTGGTGAAGAACAAGGTCGCGGCCCCGTTCCGCATCGCGGAGTTCGACATCCTGTACGGCGAGGGGATCTCCAAGGTCGGCGAGCTGATCGACCTCGGGATCGAGCACCGGCTGGTCAGCAAGTCCGGCACCTGGCTCTCCTACGGCGAGACGCGCCTCGGGCAGGGGCGCGAGAACGCGCGGACGTTCCTCAAGGAGCACCCGGAGGTCGCCACCGAGCTCGAGGAGAAGCTGCGGGAGATCCTGCCGACGCTGACCCGCCCCGCCGCCGCCGCGGAAGAGTCCTGACGACCGTGGATCGTGGGTCGTGGATTGTGGATCGTGTGTTTCTGAGGACAGGCGAGCGATGAGCGCCTCGGAGTGCCCCGGTCCAACCACGAACCACGAACCACGAACCACGACGCGGCGCGCGAAGCGAGCCGCATGAGGGCCTGGGTCGCGCCAAAGTACGGCCCGCCTGAGGTCCTGCGCCTGCAGCAGCTGCCCGATCCGGCGCCGGGGCGCGGCCAGGCGCTGGTGCGGGTGCGGGCGATCGGCCTCAACTTCGCCGACTGCGCCGCCCGTCTCGGGGTGTACCCGCGCGTGCCGAAGGCGCCGTTCGTGCCCGGCATGGAGGTGAGCGGCGAGATCGCCGCGCTCGGCGAGGGCGTGGCCGGGCCGCCCGTCGGGACGCCGGTCGCGGCGGTGCCGATCTTCGGCGGCCACGCCGAGCTGGTGGCCGTCGACGCGCGCTTCCTGCGGCCGTTGCCGCCGGGCATGGACTTCGTCACCGGCGCCGCCGTTGCGGTCACCGGCCTCACCGCCGACCACGCGCTGTTCACGGTGGGGCGGCTGCGCGCCGGGGAGCGTGTTGCCGTCACCGCCGCGGCGGGGGGCGTGGGCACGATGGCGGTGCAGATGGCGGCGGCGTCCGGCGCCCGCGTCCTCGCGGTGGCGTCGTCGTCCGCCAAGCGCGAGCTGGCGGCGTCGCTCGGCGCCCATGAAACGACCGGCTACGAGGGGTACCGCGAGGCGCTCGCGGGCGCCGTGGACGTCGTCGTGGACGCAGTCGGCGGTTCGCTCTTCCGCCCGGGGTGGAAGGCGCTCAACCCAGACGGGCGCTACGTTCTCTACGGGTTCGCGGCCGCTCTGGGGCCGGGCCGCGTGCGCTACCTGCACGCCGCGGTCGAGCTGCTGCGGATGGGCGCGATGATCCCCTCGGCGTTCGTCCAGTCGACCAGGTCGCTGGCGGGGTTCAACCTGTCGCTGGTGCCGCACCTCGCCGGAGAGCTGCAGGCGCGGTTCGCGCGCATCGAGGCGATGCTGGCCGGCGGCGGCCTGCGGCCGGTCGTCGGCGCCGTGTTCCCGTTCG
>NCBR01000245.1 GCA_002279285.1 Acidobacteria bacterium 37-71-11 | reverse complement strand
TGTGAGCCTCCACGGCGCCGGACAGTGACCTCCGCAGGGAGGCAGAGATGGAAAGACCGTGGGTCAAGTTCTACGACGCCGGCGTTCGTCCCACCCTCGAGTACCCCGCCGTACCGATGCACCACTTCCTCGAGGAAAGCGCGGCCAAACACCCCGACTGGCCGGCCACGATCTTCGGCGGTGTGGTGCACCAGCTTGGCGGGCGCTTGCTCGAGGCCAAACTCTCGTACCGGCGGCTGGACGAGCAGGTCAACCGGCTCGCGAACGCGCTCGCGGCGATGGGCGTGCGGAAGGGCGATCGCGTGGCGCTGTATCTGCCGAACTGCCCGCAGTTCGTCATCGGCTTCTTCGCGATCCTGAAGCTCGGCGCCATCGTCGCGCCGAACAACCCGCTGTACGTGCCGCGGGAGCTGGAATTTCAACTCAAGGACGCCGGCGCGGAGACGATCATTTGCCTCTCGCGGTTCTATTCGAACGTTCAGAAGGTGCGGGCGAGCACGAACCTGAAGAACGTCATCGTGACGAACATCAAGGAATACTTCCCGCCGCTCCTGAAGGCGCTGTTCACGCTTGCCGTCGAGAAGAAGGAGGGCCACCGCGTCGCGCTCGATCCGGGCGATCGCTGGCTGCAGGACGTGCTTGCCTCGGCGCCGGCGACCAAGCCGGCCGTCGATGTGCGCCCCGAGGACACGGCGGTGCTGCTCTACACCGGCGGCACCACCGGCGTGCCGAAGGCCGCGGAAATCACGCACAGTAATCTGGTCGCCAACGCGCTCATGAGCCGCGAGTGGTTGACCCAAGCCCTCGACCCGAGCCGGCAGCAGGGGATCCTGACCGCGTTGCCGCTGTTCCACACATTTGCGATGACCACGTGCATGGACGCGGGGATGGCGATTGGCGCGGCGCTGACGCTCATCCCCAACCCTCGCGAGCTGGAGCACGTCTTGAAGGCGATCACCCGCGACAAACCGGCGTTCTTCCCCGGCGTGCCGACACTGTACGTGGCGATCAACAACTACCCCGATCTCGGCAAGTACAGCCTGGGCTCGCTCAAGGCGTGCATGAGCGGCGCGGCGGGGTTGCCGGTCGAGGTCCAGAGGACGTTCCAGACCCTCACCGGCGCGCGCCTCGTCGAGGGGTACGGCTTGAGCGAGGCGACGCCGGTGGTGAGTTCCAACCCGATCTACGGCGACAACCGCATCGGCACGATCGGCGTGCCATGGCCGGACACCGAGTGCCGCATCGTGGATCTCGAAACCGGCCAGGTCGATCTGCCGCCGGGCGAAGCCGGCGAGCTGATCGTCCGCGGACCGCAGGTGATGAAGGGCTACTGGAACAAGCCGGAGGAGACGCGGCTGGCGCTGCGCGGCGGGTGGCTGTACACCGGCGACATCGCCAGCCGGGACGCGGACGGCTACATCCAGATCGTCGACCGCAAGAAGGACATGATCATCGTCGGCGGCTTCAACGTCTACCCTCGCGAGGTGGAAGAGGTGCTCTTCCAGCATCCGAAGGTCCTGGAAGCGGCCGTCGCGGGTGTGCCCGACCCGAGGAGCATCGAGCGCGTCAAGGCGTACATCGTGCTCAAGCCGGGACAGACGGCGACGGTCGAGGAGATCATCGAGTTCTGCCGGGAGCGGCTCACCGGCTACAAGCGCCCATCGATCGTCGAGTTCCGCGACTCGCTGCCGAAGACGATGGTCGGCAAGGTCCTGCGGCGGCAGTTGGTGGCGGAGGACACAGGCAAACCTGCGGCGGAAGCGGCGCCGGTGCATGGGGGACCGCCAGCGTAGAGGACACCGCAATGGTGTCTCGATGCCGATTCGTCGGCAAATGCGTGGCGCCTATCTGCTGGCCCGCAGGCGGGCGAACTCGAGAGCGGTGAGCGCGACGATACCTGCGTCGAGCACCACCAGACCGGCGAGCCAGGGCGAATGGGAGAGCGAGAAGCGGTAGAGTTCGTAGACGACGAAGAGGGAGAAGAGCGCGATCGCGGCCGGATAGGCCCACTGCCTCTCTCGCCACAGCGACAGTACCAGCAGTACCTTGACCGCGCCGTGCGAAAGCAGGTAGAGCGCGGCGAAGAGTTCGGTGCCGACGGAGAGCCCCGCCGCAAGGTGTAGGAGGTGGTTGGCGACCCAGTCGCCGGGGTCCTCGCTGAGTTCGGGAGCGGTTACCAGGACCAGCCAGGCGTCGAGTCGGCCAGGCTTGAAGAGCAGCAGGACGAGGCCTGCCCCCACCTCGAAAAACCCGTCGATCCCCTTGAGGAGGATTCCCAGGCGGAAGATCCGACGGATCATCGGCCGTGAATGCACGCGCCTCCTTCGGCGCCCGGTCGGCACCTTCACCGGTCAAGGCGGTGTGCCACGCCGGCGGACCCCCGAAACTGCATCGAACGGACAGGGAGGTCGTTTGAGGTACCTGACACCGAATTACTTCACGATCCACAGCTCGGTCTGCGGCGGGGCGAGGAAGCGGGCGCCTTCGGGCGTCACGACCACGTCCTCCTCGATGCCCACGGCGCCGAATCCCGGCAGGTGGAGCGAGGGCTCGAGCGTGAACACCTGGTTCTCGGCAACCGGCATGAACGGCGTGTTCCGGTAGCGCGCCCAGGCGGGTCCCAGGAGAGCGCCGCCGTCGTGGACGTGGCGCCCGACCTGGTGGCCCAGGGCGTGCGGGTACTCGGGGAACCCCGCGCCGGTGACCATGTCCCGGGCGATGGCATCGACGTCCACGCCCTTGACGCCGGGACGGAGGGCCTTCCGGCACGCCTCGTTGGCGTCGGCGATGACGGCGAACCCGCGCCTCGCCGCCTCGGGGGCCCCTTGCTCGCCCGGCTTCGCCACGTACCAGGTGCGCTGCATGTCGGAGGCGTAGCCGCGGACGAACACCCCCATGTCCACGTGCACCAGATCACCGGGCCGGAGATCGTTGTCGGTGGCGTCGCCGTGGCCCATGCCCGCGCCCCGGTCGCCCGCGAAGACGAGGGTCTGGAAGCTGGGCTGGAGGCCGCGATGGGCCATGCGCTCGCCGATGAACTCATAGACGTGCCTCTCGGTGAGTCCCGGCTTGAGGAAGGCGTGGATCTCCCGGAAGAGGTCCACGGTGTGATCCACCGCCTCCCCGATGGCCGCCAGCTCGAGAGGGGTCTTTTGCGTGATGAGCGCTTGGATGATCGGCTCCGCGGAGACGATCTCGGCCTCGGGACTGGCTTCCCTGAGCATCGATTCCAACTGGAGGAAACGCCCGTGGGGGATGCCGTCCGCGCTCGGGTCGTTCAGGGAGAAGTTCACCGCGACCTTGCGCGGCTTCGCGGCACCCAGGTACTCCATGAAGGGGGCCTTGAAGTCCTGCACGAACGTGGTGACGTCCTTGAACAGCCCGGACTCCTCGAAGACTTGTTGATCCAGGCGGCCGCAGATGACCGAGGGCTTGCCCTCCGGTGTGACGAGGACGGCGCTTTCCCAAGTGAAGTTGCCCGGCGAGATGTAGGCGAACGCCCGCTCCGCGCCTGCGCTCGTCTCCTGGACGTAGGTGATCCAGAGATCGACGCCCAGGTTTCGGACCTTCTCGGTCGCCTGAGCATGCTTCTGGGCGCCTGAGCATGCTTCTGGGCGATGATCTCCTTCGAGGCCAGACCGCTACCCCCCATGGCTGCGCTCCTTTCGTGCCGAACCCGCCCAACGGCAGACTGCCTGCGACGAGTCTACCAGCGCAGAGCTCGACGATGGAACCTCGGCGGGCGCGACGGTGGGGCGCGCCGTCTTGCGGTCCGCGCCGGCACCGGGCACGTCGTGGGCGCGGCGTCTCCGGCAACGCCCGGTACAATGCTCCCGTGGCCGAGGGCAATCACGTCCGCCGCATCCTCCACTGCGACATGGATTGCTACTACGCCGCCGTGCACGTACGTGACGACCCGTCGCTTGCCGGCAGGCCGGTGGTGGTAGGCGGCGACCCCGAGGGGCGCGGGGTGGTGGCGACGGCCAACTACGAGGCGCGCCGCTACGGCATCCACTCGGCGATGCCGGCATCGCGGGCGAAACGGCTGTGCCCGGATACCGTGTTCCTCGCCCCGGACTTTCCCAGTTACCGCCGGGAGTCGGAGAGGATCTTCGCGATCTACCGCGAGATCACGCCCGAGGTCGAGACCGTCTCGCTCGACGAGGCGTACCTCGACGTCACGGACCACCTCGGGCCGTCGGGCACCGCTTCGGAGATCGCGAAGGAGATCCGGCGCCGCGTCCGGGAGGAGCGCAGGCTCACGGTGTCGGTCGGCGTCGGCCCCAACTGCCTCGTCGCCAAGATCGCGTCGGACAGCTGCAAGCCGGACGGCCTCAAGGTCGTCCCGCCCGCCCGCGTGCGGTCGTTCCTGGATCCCCTTCCGGTGCGGCGGCTGCACGGGGTGGGGCCCGCGACCGAACGCGCCCTCGCGGCCATGGGGGTGGCGACGGTTGCGCAGCTTCGCGCGCACCCGCTTCCCGACCTGCTCGCGCGCTTTCGCAGCCATGGCCGCACCCTACACGAGTACGCCAACGGCATCGACGAGCGGCCGGTGGAACCGTACCACGAGCGCAAGAGCCTGGGCACCGAGAACACATATCGCAGGGACCTGTCGCGCATCGAGGCGATGGACGAGCAGCTCGACGCGATGGCCCGGGAGGTGGCCGGCGGCCTCGTGCGGCGCGACATCGCGGCGTGCACGGTGACGCTCAAGGTCCGCTACCCGGACTTCACCACGGTCACGCGCTCGCGCACCTTCCCTGTTCCGACCACCAACGCCCGCCGGATCGGCTCGACCGCCAAGAACCTGCTCCGGCGGACCGAGGCCGCTCGAAGAAGGGTGCGCCTCCTGGGAGTTTCCGTGTCCACCCTGGTGCCGGCCGCGATCCGTCAGCTCGAGCTGTTCGACGACGCGTAGCCTGGCGTCCTTCCCGTTTCGCTCAGAGTTGTTCGGCGCGGGCACCCGATGGCAGCCGGCGCCGACGACCGGTGTCGGGCACCCAACTCCGGGAGACAATCGACGAAATGAGGTACCAGGTACCAGAGCAGCGCGCATCACCACGACCGGGCCACCTGAAGTCCGACCGCGCCGGGCCCGACGGTGGGAACGACGACCCACCCCACGCGCGCGCCGGCGCCGGGCTCGTGTCGACGGACCACCCACTCGCCGACCGCGCTTCCGATCAGGGCGCCGGCGACGACATCCGAGGCCC
>NCBR01000073.1 GCA_002279285.1 Acidobacteria bacterium 37-71-11 | reverse complement strand
ACCCGGCGGCGAGGCGCGCTGCTGGGTCGCGGCCGGAGGAGCTTCGGGCCGCAGCGAGCGGGGGCGAGCAAGGCCCGAACGCCGCTTCACCCGAGGGGCAAGCAAGAGCCCACGCAGGGGGAGAAAGGGCAGCGGGCCGCAATGGGCGCGTCAGGCCGTGTCGGTATACTGGCCTGCGTTCGAGGTTGACCTGTTCCGTCGTTCGGCGTTTTGGGCCGCCTGCGAGGGGGAGTGATGACGAGAACGCTCTACATCGATCCGTTCGGCGGCGCGGCGGGCGACATGCTGCTCGGCGCGTTGCTGGACCTCGGGGTGGCCCACGTGCAGCTCGTGGAGGTCCTGGCAGGCCTCCGCTTGCCCGGCTGGCGGCTGGAGGCGGGGCGCGAACGCCGGCACGGCTTCGCCGGCACGCGCGTGGAGGTCCGCGTCGAGGAGGAGAGGCACCCGGCGAGGCACCTGCCCGACATCGAGGCGTTGCTCGGTCGCGCGGAGCTGCCGGGCCGGGTTCGCGAGCGCGCTCTCGCCGCCTTCCGCCGCCTGTTCGAGGCGGAGGCCGAGGTGCATGGCGTGGCGCTCGAGAAGGCGCACCTGCACGAGCTGGCGGCCGTGGACGCAGTGATCGATATCGTCGGGACCTGCGCTGCGGTCGAGTTGTTGCAGGTGGACCGGGTGGTCTGCGGGCCGGTGCCGGTCGGGTCCGGCACGGTGGCGACGGCGCACGGGATCCTGCCCGTGCCGCCGCCCGCGGTGGCGCGGCTGCTGCGCGGCGTGCCGATCGCGAGTCACTGCGCCGAAGGCGAGATGACGACGCCGACGGGCGCCACCCTCGTGACGACACTGGCCGAGCGCTTCGGCCCGCTCCCCGCGGGCGCGCTGCTGGGGGTCGGCGTGGGCCTCGGGACGCGCTCCTTTGCCGGCCTTCCGAACCTGCTGCGGGTCTTCCTGGTCGAAGAGGCGGCGGCGCCGCGGCTGGCCGGACGCCCGCTCGTGCTCGTGGAGGCGACGATCGACGACGCCACCGGCGAGGCGATGGGTGTGCTCCTCGACAACCTGCGCCGGGCCGGCGCGCTCGACGCCTGGTGCCTGCCCGGGACCGGACGGAAGGGGCGGCCGTTGGTCGAGCTGCGGGCCGTCGCCGAGCCGTCCGCTGCCGACGCGGTGGCCGCGGTCGTATTCGCGGAGGGGGCAAGCCTGGGCGTGCGCCTGGTGGCGTGCGCCCGCCCCGAGCTCGAGCGGCGGAGCGTCGAGGCGGCGACGCCGTTCGGCCCGATCCCGGTCAAGGTCGCGGGGTTCGCGGGGCTGATCGTCTCGGCCAAGCCCGAGCACGACGCCTGTCTCGCCGCGGCCCACCTCGCCGGCGTCAGCCTCGCGGCGGTCGTGGACGCCGCGCGCGCCGCGGGGCCAAGGATCGGCTCCCCGTGGGAGCCCTGAGGCGAGCGTCGCGGCGAAGAGTTCAGCTTCTCGCGGCGGCCCGCAACCACGGCGCGCCCTCGAAGCGGGCGACCGGGACGCCGAATGCGCGGCGGGTGGCGGCTGTGTCGCAGGTGGAGCCTTCGGTCAGCATCGTGAGTTGGTCGCGGGTGATCGGCGCGCCCGGAAGGTGCTGCACCACCGAGATGGCGACCTTGGCCAGCCCGAGCGGCACGTGCACGAGCGTCCGGCGTAGGCCGAGCGAGGCGGCGATGCGGCGCAGCGCCTCGTCGTACGTGAGCGCCTCCGGGCCGCCCAGCTCGTACGTCTGGCCGACGGACGCCGGGTCCTCGATCGCCGCGACGAAGCAACGCGCCACCTCGGCAACCGCGACCGGCTGCAGCTGGTAACTCCCATCCCCGAACACCGGAAAGAACGGGAAGCGCCTGAGCGCGGGGACGAGGGCGCCGGTGAAGCCGTCGCCGGGGCCGAAGATCAGCGACGGCCGGAAGATCGTCCAGTCGAGCCCGGAGTCGCGGACCGCCTCTTCGGCCTGCCACTTGGTACGGTGGTACGCGGTGGCTGCGCCCGCCCTGGCCCCGAGCGCCGACATCTGGAGGATCCGCCGGATCCCGAGGCCGCGGCAGGCCTCGATCACGCCCTCGGTCGCGCGGACGTGCGTGCGCTCGAACGTGGCCCCGGTGCGCGGCGCCTCGCGAATGATCCCGACCAGGTGGATCGCCGCGCTGCACCCCTCGCACCAGCGCTGCCACTCGTCGCCCGCGATGTCCGCTGCGACCTGAATGACGCCGGGGCAGGCGTCGCCCGCACGCAACTTGCGCGAGAGGGCGACGACCTCGAAGCCGCGCTCGAGGAGCTGGCGGCGCACCTCGCGTCCGACGAAACCCCGTGCGCCCGTGAGCAAGACACGGCGACCCCGAGAGGAGAACGGCAGGTCGGCCTGGCGGGCGCTGGACGGGATCGGCTGTGTCACCTTCCACCTCGAAACTTGTGAATGCTAGCATGCTGCGTGCTGCGCGCCGTACTCGCCGATCTCCACGTCGGGCAGGTGCCCGGCGACCTGGACAGGTTTCTCGTGACGGTCGCCGGGCTCGAGCGGCGCGGCGCGGGGGAGGTCGTGTTCCTGGGCGACCTTTTCCGCGCCCTGGTCGGCTTCTCGCGCTTCTGGGACGCGACCGTGCACCGCGGCCTCGAAGAGCTTGCCGCCCTGCGCCGCGCCGGTGTCCGCGTGGTCATGGTCGAGGGAAACCGCGACTTCTTCCTCGACGCCCCGGACCTCGACCAGTTCCGCGACGTGTCCGGGAACGTCCACTCCTTCGTCGCCGGCGGCCGGCGCTTCCTGCTCGAGCACGGCGACCTCGTCAACCGGCGCGACCGCTCGTACCTATTCTGGCGCGCCGTTTCGAAGAGTTCTCCCGCACGGCTGTGGGCGCGGCTCCTGCCCCGGCGCTTGGCGCAGCGGATCGTGTTCGGGACCGAGGCCCGCCTCAAGGAGACGAACTTCACGTATCGGCGGAAGCTGCCGGTCGCCGAGCTCACGGTCGCCGCCGAGCGCCACTTCGCCGCCGGCGTGGACGTCGTGCTCTGGGGGCACTTCCATCGCGCCTGGAAGCTGGAACGAGGTCGCCGCGAAGCGCACGTCGTCCCCGGGTGGCTCGAGACCGGCGCGGTGGTGTGGATCAACGGCGACGGATCGCTGGCGATCGAGGCCGAGAGAAGCGAGCAAATCGTTGACAGTGCACCCGGTTCGTGGTACCAAGAAGAGGACAGCATGGGTAAGGTGAGGTGACCATGAGTGGAACGCTGCTGCTTGCCGATGACAGCATCACGATCCAGAAAGTCGTGGAGCTCACCTTTGCCGAGACCGAGCACAAGGTGTTCGCGGTCGGGGGCGGGCGCGACCTCTTGCAGCGCCTGCCGGAGATCAAGCCGGACATCGTGCTTTGCGACGTCGTCATGCCTGACATGAACGGCTACGAGGTCTGCCAGATCCTCAAGAGTGACCCGAACACCCTTCACATTCCGGTGGTCCTGTTGACCGGTACGTTCGAGCCGTTCGACCGCGACCGCGCCCAGGCGGCCGGTTGCGACGCGATCGTCACGAAGCCGTTCGAGGCTCGCGAACTGATCGGCGTCGTCGAGGATCTGCTGGGACGGGTCCAGACCATCGCCGCGCCGCCTGCGCCGGCGGAGTACGGCGGGCCGGGGGAGCAGGGGATTCCGGATGGGGTCCCCTCCCTGGACTTCAGCACGTCCGGCTTCGACCGGATGGTGCCGCAGGTGCCGCCGGCGCCTCCGATCCCGGAGGACGGCATCGACCTCACGGCAAGCTCGCTCGGCGACTCGCACCCCTCGCAACCGATCTCGGCGCCGCCCGAACTGGCGGAGCCCGAGGTTCCGACAGCGGTCGAGGCGCCGTCGTTCGCTTTCGGCGGCGAGGAACCGCAGGCGTTCGGCGAGGCGCTGCAGTTCGGCGCGCCGGCATCGATGCCGCCCCTCGGGTCCGCGACGCCCGCCGTCGCGACGGAGCCGCCGGCCCCCTCGGAGCCGTTCCTCGTCGAGGAAGCGCGGTCCGAGCCGGCGAGGGACCTCTTTGCGCTCGAGCCTGCGCCGGTCCCGGAGACGGCTCAGGCGTTCGCTCCGGATCCGGTCATCGAGCCGGAGCCCGAGATCGAATCGGCGCCGGTGTTCGCGCCCGAGGTCGTGGCTGTGCCTCCGCTCGGAGCCGCAATGGACGAGGGTCCGGCGCAACGCTTCAACGCGGCCTCCGCGGAGCCCGCCCACAGTGAAGCAGCGGCCGGTGCGGTCGCCGCAATGGCCGCGCCGACCGCGGCCGCCGCCCTGTCGCACGAGGCGATGGAGCACATCGCCCGCCGCGTCGTCGAGCTGATCCCGCAGCCGCCGCCGGCCCCAGCGCCTCTCACCGCGGCGGATCTGCTGACCGACGAGCATGTCGAGCGCATCGCAAGGCGCGCGGCCGAGCTCGTGCCCGTACCGCCGGCGCCGCCGACGGCGGCGGAACTGTTCACCGACGAGCACGTCGAGCGCGTCGCCAGGCGCGCAATCGAGCTGGTGCCGCCGCCGCCGGCGCCGCCGACCGCGGCGGAGCTGTTGACCGAGGAGCACGTGGAGCGCGTCGCAAAGCGCGCGGCCGAGCTGGTGCCGGTACCGCCGGCGCCGCCGACCGTGGCGGAGCTGTTGACCGAGGAGCACGTGGAGCGCGTCGCAAAGCGCGCCGCGGAGCTCATACCGCCGCCCGCGGCTCCGGCCCCGCCCGAGCCGCTCTCCGACGAGCAGATCGAGAGGATCGCCAGACGGGTCGTCGAGCTTGCCGCGCCGCAACTCGAACGGATCGCCTGGGAGGTCATCCCGGACCTGGCGGAGATGCTGGTGCGCAAACGCATCGCCGAGCTCGAGAAGGCCGCCGAAGAAGAGAGTTGACGGTTCAGCCCACGGCAGAAACCGACGTGAGGGCGGTCGCCGGAAACGATCGCAGCGCGCGGATCGCCTCCCTCTATGGCAAGCGCTTCTACGTGCTCAAGGCGGGCCTTCAGGCGACCGACGCCGTCATCCTGGGCGCCGTACTTCTCTTCGGACTGCTGATTGCGATCTTCCGCGCCCACATTGCCGCTCCCGGCGGCCTGCTCCTCCGGCTCGCCGCCTGGGGCGCGCTCTATGTCGGGTCGATCTATCTCGATCCGAAGCTGCACAACCGCGTCCTGAGATTCCTCGTCCGGACGGGTGCCGTCCAGATCCTGTGCGCCCAACTGTTTCTGATCGCTCAGCGCATGCAGCTGATCGTCGTGCGGAGCTGGCAGGACCCGGTGGTCCTTCGCCTCGAGCACGCGGTCTTCGGCGTCCAGCCAACGGTCTGGCTGCAGAGGTTCGTCACACCGCCCCTCACGGAGTGGATGATGTTCGCGTACGTGTTCTATGTCGCCATCTACCCGGGCCTCGCGGCCCTGATCTACTTCCGGCGCGGCGAAGGAGCGCTGGAGGATTACCTGTTCGCCCTCGCCGCGACGAACGTGGTCTGTTTCTTCGGATTCATGGTTTTCCCGATCGCAGGGCCGCTCTACTACATGCCCGAGGCGTATACGGTCCCGCTGAAGGGCTGGTTTTTCACCGCGTGCGGCGAATACATCCGCCACAACGTCCACGAGATCGGAGGCAGCTTGCCCAGTCCGCACTGCGCGATCGCCACCGTCATGTGGGTGATGGCCCGCCGCTACGCCCGGACGGCCTTTTACGTCTTGACCCCGGTGATCCTGTCCCTCTATGTGTCCACGTTCTTCCTGCGGTACCATTACGTCACGGACAGCGTCGCCGGCATCCTGACGGCGGCGCTCATTCTTTGCGTTGCACCGCGGCTGGTCCGGGCGTGGAACGCGGTGGTCGGTGGCGAAAGGACCAGGGCGTGAAGGTCTTCATCACCGGGTCCAACGGCTTCGTCGGCTCGAACCTCTGCCGCCATTTTTTGGCGAGGGGTTGGGAGGTCCACGGTCTGGTGCGGACCACCTCCGATCTCCATTTCCTCGAGGGCCTCGAAGTCCGGCTCGTCTTCGGCGATCTCGGGAGCGCCGGCTCGTTCGCCGTTCCCGAGGGCGTCGACTACATCATCCACGCGGCCGCGATCACGTCCGACACGGCCGATGACGCGACCTGCCGTCGCAACATCTTCCTTTCGGCGGTCAATCTCGCGGCGAAGATCGAGGGCATGACCCTGCCGCCGAAGCGCCTGGTCGTCATCTCGACCGCGCTGGCGCTGGGGTTCGCGGCCGCCGACATCTCCGAAGCCAATCCGGGCCGGCCGGCCGATTTCCTCCCCTACACGCGCTCCAAGATCGAGGCTGAACGTCATTTCCTCTCCCGGTGGAGGGAGGGCCGCTTGCCGGTCGTCGTGCTGCGTCCGGGTGACATCTTCGGTCCCTGCGATCGTGTGACCAGCGCCCGGATCCTGCGGAGCCGCGAACGCGGCGTCCCCTTGGTCGTCGGCCGGGGCCGGAACCGCTTTGGGTACTGCTACGTCGGGAATCTCAGCCAGGCCGTGGAGCTGGCGCTGCTGAGAGAGGGTGTCGAGGGCAACGCCTATACCGTGACCAACGGGGAGGTCCCGACATGGAGGGCGTTCTTCACCGCGCTTCAGAACGGCCTCGGCCGCGCCCAGCGGGTCTTCGTCCCCGAGTGGACGGCGTTCGCATTGGCGGGAGTGATGGCCGGAATCAAGAGGATCCGCCCCCGGTACGAACCGACCCTGACGTATTACCGGGTCAAGCGGGTCGTCACCGAGACGACCTACGACATCTCGAGGACGGTCGCGGACCTCGGCTATCGCCCCGACGACGACTGGGAACGGCAGGTCGAGGAGATTCTGGACTGGTATCTCCGAGAGAGACGAAATGGATCTATCGAATAGCGCCATGGACGTCCGGAACGTTCTCTACGTCTATCTCGTCCTCGCCTTCGCTTTGATGATGACGAGTTTCCGCCGGCGGACGCTGCAGGCGAAGTTCGGGGATTTCCGAGGCGCGGTCCTGTATTTCGTGGCGTTCTTCGCCATGTTCCTGGCCGTGCCGGTTCTGATCATCGTCGCTTGCGCCCCGCATCCCGGGGAGTTCCTCCGGTTCGTGGGGTTGACCGCGGGGCACGCCGGGACGGGCCTCCTCCTGACGGCGGCCGGCGTCCCGGCCGCGCTGGCCGCCGGGTTCATCGGCTCGCGTGACCCGGCCATGCGGAGGCAATACCCGTTTTCCAAGGAAGCCTGTTCGAGCCCGCGGCGCTTCGTCATCTACGAGACGGCCTACTTTCTTATCTATTACATCCCGTGGGAGTTCCTCTTCCGGGGCGTCCTGTTCTTCCCTATGGTGCCGCTCGTCGGGCTCATTCCGGCCCTGGCCGTGCAGACGATCGCTTCCACGCTCTACCACTACGGCCATCCGGCGAGCGAGGTCTTCGCCGCCGCGGCCGCCGGGTTTATCTTCGGATTGATCGCCTACGTCACGGGCTCGATCGTCTACACGGTGGCCATCCACGCGATGGTCGGCATCGCCACCGACACGTTCATCTGTTTCCGGCGCCGGCAGGCCGCGTAGTTCCTACCTGTCCGGTCCAGGTTGGAATATCATCAAACCGATGTTCGTGGAATGTGGGGCGGTGCCGGGTCGGACCGCACAGAAGGTGGAGGGACCATGCCGGGAATGAAGGAGCTCGCGCGGCGGTATCGCGTGGCCGATGGCGAGGCGTTCCACTTGGCGGACGTCGAACCCGGGGACCGCGGCGGCATCCGGTCGAAGCAGAAGGCCGCGGCGGCCCTGGCCGCGGGCATCGGACGGCTCGCCGAGATGCAGGAGAAGCTCTACGCGCAGGACCGCTGGGCGTTGCTGGTGATCCTGCAGGCGATGGACGCAGCGGGCAAGGACGGCACCATCAAACACGTCATGTCCGGGGTCAACCCGCAGGGGTGCGAGGTCACCTCGTTCAAGGTGCCCTCGCCGGAGGAGCTCGACCACGACTTCCTCTGGCGCAGCAGCCGGCGCCTGCCCGCCCGCGGGCGCATCGGCATCTTCAACCGCTCCTATTACGAGGAGGTGCTCGTGGTCCGGGTCCACCCCGAGCTGCTGGAGCGCCAGCGCCTCTCGCCGGAACTCGTCGGCCCGAGGATCTGGAAGGAGCGCTACGAGGACATCAACGCGTTCGAACGCCGCCTCGCGCGCAACGGCACCCGCATCCTGAAGTTCTTCCTCCACGAGTCGCGCGACGAACAGCGACGGCGTTTCATGGCGCGCCTCGATACGCCAGAAAAGAACTGGAAGTTCTCGAATGCGGACGTGGCCGAAAGACAGCACTGGGACGCCTACATGGCGGCGGCCGAAGAGATGATCCGCCACACCGCCACGCGGCACGCGCCCTGGCACGTCGTTCCGGCGGACCACAAGTGGTTCACGCACCTGGTCGTCGGCGAGACGATCGTCGCCGCCCTCGAAGACCTCCATCCGGCCTTCCCGACGCTCGACAAGGAGCGCGGCAAGGAACTCAAGAAGGCGCGGGCCACCCTCGCCGCGGAGGAGTAGCGGTGCGACCGTTCGAGGGGACCGAGCACTCGTGAGCGAAGAGCGGATCAGTCCCGCAGTGCTGGCCGGCTTGGAGCGCGAGCTCGAGTTCCCGGTACGCGTGGCGTGCATCGACGTCGGGTCCAACGCCCTCCGATTCGTGGCCGCCGAGTTCGAGGCCCCCGACCGGTTCCGCGTCATCGAGCAGGAGCGCGCCGCGGTCCGCCTTGGCCACGACGTTTTCCTGACCGGCCGGCTGACCGACGGCGCGATGGACGCGGCGTCGGCCGCACTTGCGGCGTTCTGGGCCCGCATCGCGAAACTCGACGTCGAAGTCTACCGAGCCGTCGCCACCAGCGCCGTGCGCGAGAGCTCGAACGGGGAGGCATTCGTCGTGCGGGTGCGCGACCAGGTCGGCCTCGAGCTCGAGGTCATCTCGGGTTCGGAGGAGGCGCGCCTGGTGCACGCCGCTGTCCGGCGCGCCGTGCCGCTCGCCGGGAAGGACTGGATCGTCGTCGACGTCGGCGGCGGCAGCGTCGAAATCCTCCTCGTCGACGAGCGCGCGATCCTTTGGAGCGAGTCGCACACCATGGGTTCGGTCCGCCTGCTCGAAGAACTGTCCGAGACGGGCGAGGAGCCCGGGCGGTTCCGCCGGCTGCTCGAGGAGTACACCGCGACGCTTCGTCTGCCCGCGGCGGCGCACTCCCGCCGCCCCACCGGGTTCATCGCGACCGGCGGGAATGCGGAGACGCTCGCGCAGCTTGCCGGAACCGCAGCCGCAACCGCGGGGGGCCTCGGTTCTCTCTCGGTTGACGCGCTGCGGAACATCATCGAGCGCCTTTCGCGCCTCTCCTACCGCCAGCGGGTCGAGGAGCTCGGCCTGCGCGAGGACCGCGCCGACGTGATCCTTCCCGCCGCCATGGTGTACGAGCACCTGGCGGGGCTGTCCGGGGCGAGCATGATCGTCGTCCCCGGTGTCGGGATCAAGGAAGGCGTCCTCTACGACCTCGTCGAGGCCGTGACCACCCAGCGAGCGCACGCCGACCGGCGCGACCAGGAGCTCGCCACCGCGCTCCTTGCCATCGGCCGGCGCTACATGTTCGACGAGGCCCACGCCCGCCAGGTCGCGCGCCACTCGTTGGCCCTGTTCGACCAGCTGCGCGAGTTGCACCGGCTCGACGAGTCGGACCGCCGGATCCTGCAGGCCGCGGCGTGGCTCCACGACATCGGGAGCTACATCAGCTACAAGCGCCACCACAAGCACTCGATGTATCTGATCACCCAGTCCGAGCTGCCCGGCTTTTCGGCGGCGCAGGCCGGGCTCGCCGCCGCGGTCGCGCGCTATCACCGCAAGAGCGACCCGGGCCCGCAACACGAGGAGTTTTCCCGACTCAAACCGGCCGACCAGAAGCGTGTGCTGGCGCTGGCCGCGATCCTGCGCCTCGCCGACGCGCTCGACCGCGAGCACTCCGAACGGGTCCGCGCCGTCACGGTGGAGCTGCAAGGCGGGAAAGCGCTGCTCCGCCTCGAGGGGAAAGGCGACCTTCTGCTCGAGAAGTGGGCACTCAAACGCAAGTCTGCACTGTTCGAGCGGGTCTTCGAGCGCGAACTGCGAGTCCGAAACGGTGGCGAGCACTGAGCCGGAGGATGAACGGGAGAGAGGGGAGAGCCCGAGCGATGGTCAACACACCGAGTTCAGAGAGCAAGGCAGCCAAAGCCAAGTCCAGGAAGGCGGCCGTCAGGAAGCGGGGCTCCGCCGGATCGCGCCGTGCGGCGGCGCCGGTGTCCGAGCGGCGGCGTGCGACGCCGGCCGAGCAGCTCGCCACCGAGATGTTGTCGGTCAAGGAGGCGCTCGATGGCGTCGTGGCCCAGTTCGGAGTGCGCGTTTCGGGGCAGCTCGCGGAGGTGCTGCGAGCGCTCCAGGGACCCGAGCCGCCGTCGAAGCGCACGCTCAAGGACATGATCGTGAAGGTCCAGGACGTCAAGCTCAGGCCCGAGAGGGGCAGGATCAAGGACCTGCTCCGGCTTCAGGCGCTCGCCGACGACCTGGTCGAGCTGCTCGCCAAGGATTGACGCCGGGGCCTACCGTCACACCATGCGCGTCGCCGTCGTGTCCGACATCCACGCCAACCTCGCCGCGCTCGAGGCGGCGCTTGCCGAGCTCGACCGCCGGGAGGTCGATACGGTCGTCGTCGCCGGCGACCTGGTCGGCGACGGCGGGCAACCGGCGGAAGTCGTGACGCTGCTGCGCCGGCGGGGGTTCCCCGCGATCCGAGGCAACGTCGACCGCAAGGTGGCCGAGGCCGCGGCCCTTTCCGGCAAGGAGCTCGCGGAGCGAGCCACGAAGAAGAAGACGGCCGAGCTGCTGTGGACCGCCCGGCGGCTCGACCGGGCCAGCCTCGACTGGCTCGCGGGGCTGCCGGCGACCCTGACGCTGCACCTCGGAGGGTCGCGAATGCTCGTCGTCCACGGCTCGCCGCTCTCCGACACCGACTACGTCTACCCGAGTCTCACGCCGCGCGCGCTCGCCGCCAAGCTCGGCGCCGATCGCCCCGACGTCCTGGTGTGCGGACACTCCCACGTCCCGTTTGCGCGGCGGATCTCGGGCGTCGCCGTCGTCAACGCGGGCTCGGTGGGACGGCCAGTGGACGGCGACCCGCGCGGCTCCTATGCGCTCGTCGACATCGAGGCCGGCCGGCCCCCGCGCGGCCGGATCGTGCGCTTTGCTTTTCCGTCCGGGGGAGCAGACGCCAATCCTGGCTCCGAGAGTGGATAGGCCTCGGGTTTGGAGGCGCGTCGGGCCGCCATCTTCAGCCGCTGTTGCCGATGCGCGCCTTCAGCTCTCGCCACAGTAACCCGAACGCCAACGCTGCTTCGCAGGACGGCGCGAAGACGGCCAGCGGGGCGCGGTGGATCCCCATCTTCTCGACCACGCTCGCGGACGGGATCGCGGCCCGGAGGAACCCTCCGTCGGCGGCGCAGAGTTCGATCGCCTCCCGGTGCATCCTCTTGCGCCGGTCCACCATCGAGAGAAACGGCAGGACGAGCAGGCCGCGCCTGCCGACCTTGCGCGCGAACGAGCGCACCTGCGCCAGGCCGCGCAGCGACAGCGTGGTCGGGATCACCGGCACCAGCACGGCGTCGGCGGCCCGCAGCACGCTCTCGCTCGCGAGCGAAACCGACGGCGGGCAGTCCAGGAAGACCGTGTCGTACTCGCCGGCGAGCGGCGCCAGCTTGAGCGCGAGCCGGCCCTCGGGCGCCTTGCGCGCGTCGAGGTCGAGGTCGAGCCGGCGGTAGGAGAAGTCGGCCGGCAGGAGGTCGAGGTTCTCGAATTCGGTGGCGCGCACGAGCCGCTGCAGCTCGACCGAGCGCTTGAGGAGCTTCCGCCCGCCGCCCTTGACCTTGGCCTTGACGCGGAAGTAGAAGCTCGCCGCGCCCTGGGGGTCGAGGTCGCACAGCAGCGTCCGCTGCCCTTCGAGCGCGGAAAGGCTCGCGAGGTTGACCGCGGCCGCGGTCTTCCCGACGCCCCCCTTGATCGTCCACACCGCCACCACCCGCATCAGTTGCCTCCCGGGCGTAACACCAGCCGCTCGAAACGCGCGTGCGTCGCCTCGGCGGCGAACGTCTCGAAGCGGGCGAAGAACGCCTTGATCTCCGCCGCCTGGCGGCGTTCGAGCTCGGCTGCGAGCCCGCCCATCGCCAGGAGCGTCGGGGCGCCCCCCGCGGCGAGCATGTCGTCGCCGAGTTCGAGCAGGCGTTTACGCTGGAGCCAGGCGTCATGGTAGTCGCCGAGGGCATCCTGGACCGCCTTGAGCTCCCGCACCAGGGCCGCGGTCTCCTCGCCATCCCACAGGCTGGCGAAGAACTCCAGGATGTAGCGCAACTTCTTGGCGTCGATCCTGAGCCGGTGCATCGCGTTCGCCTCCGCCTCGGGGGCGAGAGCCAGACCGTGCCGCACCAGGCGCGTGTAGGCGCGAACGGCGCTTTCGCCCGCGACTTCGGCGATCGGCCGGAGCCCGTCCTCCCCGCCGGGGGCACGACGCTCGAGCAACCTCTTCCACCGTCTCACCAGCGTCCGGAAACGCTCGGAACCCAGCGCGTCGGCCAGCGCGCGGTGGACCGCGTCGCGGCTCACACGGAGATGCCCGAGCAGAGGGGCGAGAGCGGCCGCCGGCCGCGAGCGCTGCCGGGTCTCGAGGTCGAGAAGGAATACGTCGAGGTCGCGGCACGGCGTGGTGGCGGCCCCGAGCCAGCGGAACTCCTCCGCGAAAGGCGCAACCTTCGCTTGCGGCAGCACCCCGCCGAGCTGCCCGAGGCAGGTGCGCGTGCGGCGGGTTGCGACGCGCAGGTCGTGGAGGAACTCGGTGTCCAGGTCCTGTGTCGTCCCCTCGACGTTGGCGACGAGCGTCCGAAGCAGGCGGGCGAGGACGTGGCGCACCGCCCGCTCGGCGGGCTCATCGGGCGCAAGCCGCACGACAATCTTGGACGTATAGTCCCCGGGCGTGCGACCGGCGGCCGCCGCCGCGTCGGTCAGCTCGTCTCGCTCGTCGGGGGCGAGCGCGAGCCCGCTCGCCAGCGTTGCCGCGGCCTCGGCGCCCAACTTGGCGTAGCCGGTCAACGGCTCGACCCATAGGAGGCGCCGGCCCGGACCGTCCGGCGCTCCCGCCCGCAGGGTCCGCACGGTCTCGAGCCAGACGCGGACGAGGGTCTTCCCTGCCCCGTTCACCACCCGGACGAGCGTGCGAGCGGCCTCGGTCTCGCCCACCTGGAGGAGGGCCCGCTGGCCTGCCACCGCGGCGACCTCCTGCCGCAGGATGCCGGCGGGGAGTTCCTCCGGGAACCGCACCCCCTCGGCCACCCGCAACGTCCTTTGCGGCCGGTCGTCTCCCGGCCGCCAGCACAACCGCTCGCTCGCGCGGTCGCGCTCGACGAGCAAGCGCCCGCCGCTCCTCCAGATCGCCCAGTCGAAGGTGTCGAGGTAGCGCCGGACGACGGGGCGCCTCTCCTCGACGACAGCTCGCCAAGGCGGATCGAGCGAGGCGGCGACCGCCTGTGCACCGAGTCGGCCAGTGATCAGGAAGCGGAACGATGCGGGCACTCGGCTCCTTTGCGGCGGTCAGCACCGCGCGTTGCGTGCAGTGTGGCCGGAGGCTGAGTAGAATTGTAACGTCTCGATGGAAAGTCCGGCTCGGGCACAGGGCCGTGATGGCGTCGGCCGGCGCACGCCCGCGCACGACAGACCCGGAGAGTTGAGGCATGGCAGACGACGTGAAGGCCGCGCAATCGATCGGTCCCGAGGCGTTCATCAACCGCGAACTCTCGTGGCTCGCCTTCGCGCGCCGCGTGCTGGCGTTCGTCGCCGATCCCGGCACACCCCTGCTGGAGCGCGTCAAGTTCGCCGGAATCATGGGGATGCTCCACGACGAGTTCTTCATGAAGAGGATCGGCGGGATCAAGCGGCAGGTCAAGGCGGGGCTCGCCAAACGCTCGCTCGACGGCCGCACGCCCAAGGAAGAGCTCATGGCCTGCCGGGCCGAGGTCCTCGCCCAGATCGCCGAGCTCGCGATCCTGGTCCACGGCGAGCTCCGGCCGGCGCTGGCCGCTGCGGGTTTGCCGATCCTCGACCACTCGGCGCTGTCGAAGAAGGACGTATCCCAGCTCTCAAGGGTGTTCGAACGTTCGATCCTCCCGATCCTGACGCCTCTGGCCGTCGACGCGGAGCACCCGTTCCCGTTCATCTCCAACCTCGGCCTGAACCTGGCGGTGAAGGTGGCGATGGGCAGGACCGAGCGCTTCGTGAGGATCAAGGTGCCGGCGAACCGCGGCCGATGGGTGCCGCTGCCGGGCGGGGGCTTCGTGCCGCTCGAGCAGGTGATCGCCGCGAACCTGGGCCGGCTCCTCCCCGAGGAGCGGGTCGTCGGCGTGTGGTTCTTCCGGGTGACGCGGGGGGCCGAGGGGGACGAGAGCCCCGAGCGGCACGAGGAGGAGAGCGGAGCGCCGGGAACGCCGGGGAGCATCATCGGCCAGGTGACGGACGAGCTCAAGGCGCGCCGCTTCGCGGGGGTGGTGCGCGTCGAGGTGTCCCCCGACATGCCGAAGGAGTTGCGCAACTGGCTGACCGGTCAGCTCGGAGCGGATGCCGTGGACGTCTACGCGCCGGAGCACTTCATCGGGCTCGCCGACCTGCTTACCTTCCGGGTTGTCGGCCACCACGAGTTGTACGACCAACCGCACATCCCCGTCACCCACCCCCGTCTCACGGGGCCCGAGAAACTCGAGGCAGAAGGGTTTTTCGCCGAGATCCGGCGCGGCGACCTCCTTCTCCACCACCCCTACCAGAGCTTCGACACGTCGGTGCTCCGCTTCCTCGAGCTCGCCGCGGCCGATCCGAAGGTGCTGGCGATCAAGCTCACGATCTACCGGACATCGGCGGACTCTCCGATCGTGCGCGCGCTCGCCGACGCGGCCAGGGCCGGGAAGCAAGTCGCCGTGCTGGTCGAGATTACGGCCCGGTTCGACGAGGCGCCTAACATCGCCTGGGGGAAGCTGCTCGAGCGCGAGGGCGCCCACGTCGCCTACGGCGTCGAGAAGCTCAAGACCCACGTCAAGCTGGCGCTCGTCGTCCGCGAGGAGGAGGACGGGATCAGGAGCTACGTCCACGTCGGCACCGGCAACTACCACACCGGCACCGCGAAGGTCTACGAGGACCTGGGGATCCTGTCGTGCGAGCCGGAGCTCGCGAACGATGTCGCGGGCGTGTTCAACGAGCTGACCGGTTCCACCCCGCCGCGCCGGTTCGGTCGCCTGACCGTCGCCCCGGCGTTCATGCGCGACACGTTCACGGGGATGATCCGCCGCGAGGCGGAGCACGCGGCCGCGGGGAGGCCGTCGGGCATTCGCGCCAAGATGAACCAGCTCCAGGACCCGGCGCTCATCCGCGAGCTCTACGCCGCCAGCCGGGCGGGTGTGCCGATCACGCTCAACATCCGCGGCCTCTGCTGTCTCCGGCCCGGGGTCGCCGGTGTCTCCGAGACGATCCGCGTGTTCTCGGTCTTGGGCCGTTTCCTCGAGCACGCCCGCGTCTACTGCTTCGTCAACGGAGGCGCACCCGAGTACTACATCGGCTCGGCCGACTGGATGAAACGCAACCTCGACCACCGCGTGGAGACGGTGGCCCCGGTGTCGGACCCCGCCCTTCAGCGCGAGCTGCACGCGATTCTGGGCGTCTACGACGCCGACAACGCGAGCGCCTGGGACCTCCAGCCCGACGGGACGTACGTGCTCAGGACGCCGGCCGACGGCGAGCCCCGCCGCTTTGCGCAAGAGATGTTCGTCAGCCTCGCCAACAAGGGCGGGTGGGCCGACCGCGACGCCCAGGAAGGCGGCGAGACGGCGAGCGTCTGACCGGCCAGTCTTGCTGGTTCTTTTTCCGCTGCGTGGCCTCTAGCTTGCCGGTCCCGCGGGTGGCCGGATGCGGGCCCGGGCGCCCCCGCGCCCGAGCCCGCATGCTCCTGTGCCCGCGACCGGACAGGGCGAT
>NCBR01000072.1 GCA_002279285.1 Acidobacteria bacterium 37-71-11 | reverse complement strand
CGCCGGTACCTCGATCGGGTGGTGGCGGCGTGCGGCGGCAACATGTCGCGCGCCGCGCGGGTGCTGGGTCTCGAGCGCTCCCACCTCTACCGCAAGCGGCGCGCCCTCGGTCTGCGCTCGCGTTGACCGTTTTCCGCCCGGGCGGTAGCATGAACGAATGGCGTACCCAGGCGACGCGAACCTCGATCCGGCCGTCCAGCAGCGCATCCTCACCGCCTTCAAGGAGGCGGTCCGCCTGTACCGCGACGGGCACGGCGAGGAAGCGCGCACCATCCTGCGCTCGATCACGGATGTCGACCCGCGTTTTACCCCGGGCCAACGCCTCGAGCAGGCGATCGCCGCCGGTGCGCCGGTGGACCTCGGCCAGCTGATCGGGGAGGTCACCGCCCAGGATGGCGTCGACGCCGCGGGAACAATGGCCAAGGCGGACCAGGCGTTCGCCGGCCGCGACTTCCAGGGGGCGCTGACGCTGGCGCAATCCGTGCTGCGGGACATGCCCGGCCACGCCCATGCCCGCCAACTGGCGTTCGAAGCGCAGAACCGGCTGCGGGCCGCGGGCGAGATCCAGACCCACCTGGGCCGTGTCCGGCAAGCCCTCGACGCCGGCCTTGCCGAGGACGCCAGGGGTTTTCTCAAGGTTGCGAAGACGCTCGACCCCGGCCATCCCGATCTGGCGCCGCTCGAGCAGCGGCTGCAGCTCGCCGGCAAGCCGCCCGAGGCCGAGGCGGAACCCGAATTCGAGTTCGAGGTGTTCGACCAGCCTGCCGAGCTTCCGCCCGCCCCACCTTCGTCCGGGCCTGCGCAGCCGTTCACCGTTCCGGTCGCCCCCCTGCCCCCGGCTCCAACGCGCCCGGTCGCGTCGGCGTCCCGGCCCGCACCGGCCGCGCCTGTCCCGCCGGTGGCCGCCGCCGCGCCTTTGGCCGCCCCCCCGCCGCCCGGACCCCCGCCGCCGTCGGCCGTGCCCCCGGCCGCAGCGGCGTTCACCTTCGACGAACCGGCTGGCGACGGCGGGTTCGAGTTTCACGCGGGTCCGGCCGACGCGTTCTCCGCCGGTGTGCCTCCGCCCACCCCTGCGGTGAGCGCCGCCGCGCGGGTCCAGACCCTGCTCGACCAGGGCCAGCGCGAGTTCGATCGCGGCGACTTCCAGGCCGCGGTCGACACCTGGTCACGGATCTACCTGGTCGACGTTTCGAACGCCGAGGCCGATCGCCGCATCGAGCAGGCGCGCCGGCGGCGCGAGGAGGTCGAACGGCTCGCCGAGCAGAACTTCTACGAGGCGCACGAGGCGTTCGAACAGAAGCGCTTCGACGACGCCCGCCTGCTCTGCCAGCAGGTCTTGAAGCTCGTCCCGCAGCACCTCGAGGCCCATGACCTGCTGCAGCGGCTCGAAACCCCGGCCGCGCCGCCGCCTCCCCCGCCGCCGCCGGCGCCGAGTCTCGCCCAGGAGGAGGACCTGTTCCGCGACGAGTTCGTCCCGGCGACGATCTCGTCCTCTGGAAGCGTGCCCGCCGTCCGTGGGCCGGCGGCGCCAACCCAGGAGCGCGTGCCCGGCGCCGTGCCGGCGGTGGCGAAGCGGCTGGCCGCGTTGCCGCTCGTGTGGATCGGCGTCGCGGTGGCCGTGCTGGCGATCGCGGGGGGCGCGGCGTTCGTGCTTCGCGGCAAGGTGTTTTCGAGCCCGGGAGCGGCGGTGACCGAGGCGTTGGCGGAGTCGGAGCAACTGGCGAAGCAGGGCAGGCTACAGGCGGCGATCGAGGTCCTCCAGAGCCTCCAGGGACAGGTCGAGGGCGAACAGGCCAACCGCGTGAACCAGCGCATCCTGGAGTACCAGCGCAAGCTCAAGGCAACGACGGCGCCGGCGCCTGCGACCGACAGCAAGGCGGTCAAGGACGCGCTCGCGGCGGGGCTGCGGGTCAAGGCCATGGGCCTGGTCCGGGCGGGGCTCGCCAAGGTCCCCGGCGACCCGGAACTGGCGAGGCTCGAGTCGGAGCTCACGGCGTACGCGCCCGCGCTGTCGCCTCTCGCCGACGCGGTCGCGAACAAGAACTGGGACTCGATCCGCTCCCTGGCCGACCAGGTGCTCAAGAGCCATCCGGACGACGCGGAGGTAGGGCGGCTATGGTCCGCCGCCACCTTCAACCTCGCAGTCATCGAGCTGCGCAAGTACAAGGTGGCGGACGGGCACAAACTCCTCGTCGAGCTCTCCAAACGCGCCACGGACCCTGACGTCGAACGCCTGCGGGAGCTGGCCAAGAGCTACCTTTCGCGGCCGGTCGATCCCCGCTACCAGATCTTCGTCAGCAACGTGGAGCTGCGGCAGGTCCAATGACGGCACCGCGGACGCCCCCGTCCGGGCAGCTCGACATCCCGCTGGTCTGGGAAACCGAGCCGGCTGCAGTCGGTCGGGGTGCGCCTGCGCCGCGGCTCGAACCGCAGGGCGAACTCGCCCCTCTTGCCGGAACTGTGAGGTTGTGGCTTGCGGTGCTGGCGGATGCCGGCGTCGCCGTACTGGCGCTGGGCGTGTTCTGGGGGATCGCGGGCTTAATTGCGTCCGGCCTGGTGCCGGCGCAGTTCGCGCTCGCGAGCGCGGTGGGGATGGAGGGCGCGAGCGTCGTCGCCCTCGGCTGCCTATGGGGGTGGCGCGCCACCCCTGGCATGCTGCTCCTGGGGGTGTGCTTCTCGCGCCCGGTCCCGTTCGCGCGGGCATGTAGGTTGTGGCTCCTCTGGCTCGCTTCGCTGCCTCTTCTCGGGCTGCCGCTGCTCCTCCGACGGCGGGGGGAGACCGTCGCGGAGAAGCTCGCCGGCGGGACGCTCAGCTTCCGGCCACTTCCCGAGGGCGCTTGAACACCATGCCGATATGGTCCGTCGCGCCCGTCTTGAAGTTGATTGCGGTGATCCCCACGAGCTCCCAACCGTCCTCGCCGAGACGGTTGAGGTCCGATTCTTTCATCGGATCGAGGCGGTAATTTTCCGAGCGGACATTGATGATTCGGTACTCCCAGACGACGCGCGCCATGCCGGCCTCCCCGCCCCCCCGGCGTTCTGTTCTGCACGGTGGCTACTACACAGTATACCATCGAGAGGTTGGGCGATGAGCGGGCAACTCAATTTTTCCGTTGTAGTTCCCGCGTACAACGAGGAGCATCGCCTGCCGGCGACGCTCGCTCGCATCGGCGGCTACCTGGCGCAGAGCGCCTCGCTCCTGCCGGCGGAGATCATCGTCGTGGACGACGGCTCGACCGACGGCACCGCGGCCGTGGCGGAAGCTGCCGGAGCGTTCCCCGGCGTGGTGGTCCGGGTGATCCGACTGGCTCGCAACCGGGGGAAAGGCGCGGGTGTGCGGGCCGGCCTCGAAGCGAGCCGGGGGGAGCGGGTTCTGATCTCGGACGCCGACCTTGCGACGCCGATCGAGGAGGTCGAGGCGTTGCTGGCGAGCGGCGCCGACCTGGCCGTCGGCTCGCGGGCCCTTCGGCGCGAGCTGATCGCACGCCGCCAGCCGCCGGCCCGCGACGTCATGGGCCGCACCTTCAACCTCGCGCTGCGCGCCCTCGGCCTCACCCGCCTGCAGGACACCCAGTGCGGCTTCAAGCTGCTCGAGGGTTCGCTGGCGCGGCGGCTGGCGGGGGCCATGCGCCTCGACGGCTTCGCCTTCGACATCGAGATGTTGGCCCGGGCGGAGCGTGCCGGCGCGACGATCGCCGAGGTGCCGGTGCGCTGGCGCCACGTGGACGCCTCGCGGGTGCGCCCGCTGCGTCACGGCGTGCAGATGCTGCGCGACGCCCTCCGCGTCCGCCTCTGGCTCTGGCGCGGTCGCTGAGCGAGGTGGGCCCTGTCATAATCGTGCCGCGATGGGGATACGGTACGCTCTCGCGGCAGTTGCGTGTGTGCTGGGGATCGTACAGCTTTCGGCGCGGGCGGACGCCCCCACCTCCGGCGGGCTCGCCGCCCAACGGGTCGTGTGGCGCGAGTTGCGGTACACCGCACACAAGATGGGGATGTCGGCCACGGTCGAGGTCCGGCTCGACGAGAGCGCCGTGCCGGAGCGCGCCGCCGCGCCCGATTCGACGGTACCTAAAGGCAGCGAACTCGTCCTCGAAAGTACGACCCACCTGTTCGGGCGAGTGTTCTTCGCGCGCGAGCGCGTCGACCCGGTGAACGCGAGGGCGCGCCGGATCGTGGATACCGAGACCGGCGCCAGGTTCCACCGCAAGACGTACACCCTGACGGCCCATGGGTTGCTCCTGGACATGCTGGAGCCGGCGTCCGGCTCGGAGTCGAGGCTGGCGCCCGGGCGCTGGACGCGTGAGACGCGCTCGTTCACGCCTCCCTGACGGCGCCGGGCGACGCCATCACCGTTTTCGTTCTCGTGCAGACCCATGTGGAACAGGTGACGCTGCGGGTCGACCGCGTCGCAACGGTGGCGCTCGACTTCCAGGAGCGTTCGGGAAGCGCCGTCAGGGACGTTCACGAGCAGCTCTCCGCCTTGCTGCTCGTCGCGCACAGCCGGCCCGTGGATCCCTCGTCCGAAAGCGCGTTCCGGATCTTCGGCCTCGGGGGGGACGTCGAGCTCGTCTGGGACCCGGTCCGGCGGCTGCCGGTGGAGATCACCGGCAGCGTGAAGGTGCTCGGCCGCGTCCACGTCCGCCTCGCCTCGGCGACGCTGCGCGCGGGCGGGGTCTCGTAAGGAACCGGCCCGTCCGGTTACTCGAGCAACAGCTTGATCCCGCCGGTAAGCCGGGCGGCGAGGTTGTACACGGCCGCCCCCGCCAGGCCGAGTAGGAACCCGATCGCGGCGTAGGCCACCGGCAGCGCGATGACCGCCACCGCTCCAAGGAGTGGACCCCGCAGGAAGGGGATCGCGGCGACTGGGGTGACGAGCGAGGCGACAGCGACGCCGATGCCTACGAGCAACCCGAGCAGTGCATAGACGACGGCGCTCACCGTGGCCGCCGAAAGCGCTCCGACCCGCTTGACCCGCCAGTACACGGCGGTGGTGGGCAGCGCGGTGTCCTCTGGCAAGGGCGCGTCGAGTTCATCGAATGGCGTTGTCGGGATCGGCCCTGGCCCAGGCGGGGCGGGGTCCGGGAACACCGGCGCCGAGGAGGGCGGCTCCGGCGGGGCTGGAGGCGCCGTCTCGGGAGCGGCGACGCGCAACGGATGGCCGCAGTCGGGGCACTTCAGGTCGCGCCCCTGGTAGCGTTCCGGGATCGCCAGCGTACGGCCGCAGCCCGCGCACGTGGTGGTGATCGTCGTCATGGCGCCTCCTCGCTCCGCCCGGGACCGGCGGACGCCAGGTCTGGTCCCGCGAGGAGCCCAGTCGCTGGGCACTGTTCTCCGCGACCCGCTGATGGTAGACCAAAAACGCCGCCGGATCTTGAGGAACCTCCACGGGCACCGCCGCCGGTCCACGTGGGACCGCCCAGAGGAGTAAAATGAGTTCATGTCGCTCGGCAATATCCTGGTCACCATCTTTTTCAGCCTCGTGGGTTTCACCGCGTTCCGCTACGGCAAGAAGAACGGCGAGGCGCGGCCGATGCTGATCGGCGCGGCGCTCATGGCGTACGGCTACTTCGTCTCCAACGTGTGGCTCTCGCTCCTGGTCGGCGTGGTGCTCACGGCACTGATCTTCGTGCAGTTCTAACGTCTCAACCTCGCCGTCGGGCGCCGCCGGCGGGCGCCGCCGATAGCGGACCACAATCCTGGCGGGGGGTCCCGCGGCCGCTCCACCGCCCGCCCGGCCGCTCTAGACCCCCCGCGCCCCCCGGCGAGCCGCGGCAAAGCCGCATCTCGCCCGTGCGTTGCCCTTCGGCGGTTCGCGTGCTCACGTGCGTTGCCCTTCGGCGGTTCGCGTGCTCACGTAGCCTCCGGCTACGCTCCGCCGCGGCCGCCTCGGGCGCCTTGCATCCGGCCCACTCTCGGCGGCGCGGCTACACGCCCCAAGCTTGGAGGCCCTGCCTATGGTTGAGTTTCTCGTCTTCGAGGGAGGCGCTTGGGGCTGCGCGGCCTGCGGCCGGCGCAGCCGGGTAGGGCGTGGGGACGGCCGCTTCTGATGTGGGGCGCGCCCGCCGGGCGCGCGGTCGTTGATCTTCACTGACCACGGACCACTGGCGGACCACGCTTATCGGTGCTCAGGTCCGAACCCCGAGCCCCGGCTTCTACGGCTGGCCGTAGAGGGGGAACGCGCGGGCGAGCGCCTCGACCTCGGCCTTGACGTTAGCCCAGGCGGCCTCTTCCTCGCTCCTGAGAGCGCGGTCGATGAAGCCCGCGATCGCCTTCATCTCGGCCGGCCCCATGCCGCGGGTGGTTACGGCCGGGGTGCCGATGCGGATGCCAGAGCCGATGTAGGGCTTGCGGGTGTCGAAGGGGACGGTGTTCTTGTTGACCGTGATCCCGGCCCGGCCGAGGCGTTCCTCGGCCTTCTTGCCGGAGATCCCGTCGGCGCCGAGGTTGATGAGCATGAGGTGAGTGTCGGTGCCCCCGGAGACCATCCGCCAGCCCAGTCCCTGGAGCTCGCCGCACAGCGTCTTCGCGTTCTCGAGCACCTTGGCGATGTAGTCGCGGTAGGCGGGGGTGAGCGCCTCGGCGAACGCCACCGCCTTGGCCGCGATCACGTGCATGAGCGGGCCGCCCTGAACGCCCGGGAACACGGCCTTGTCGAGCGCCTCGGCAAACTCGGCCTTGCACATGACCATGCCGCCGCGCGGTCCGCGCAGCGTCTTGTGCGTCGTCGTGGTGACGAACTCGCAGTGGGGCACCGGGGACGGGTGCAGCCCGACCGCGACCATCCCGGCGATGTGGGCGATGTCGGCCATGACCAGCGCGCCCGACTCGTGGGCGATCTCGGCGATGAGCTCGAAGTCGATGATGCGCGGGTAGGCGGACGCGCCGCACACGATGAGCTTCGGCCGGTGCGTGCGCGCCAGCTCGCGCAGCGCCTCGTAGTCGATCGTTTCGGTGTCGGGCCGCACCAAGTAGGGCACCACTTTGAACGTCTTGCCCGAGTAGTTGAGGGGGTGGCCGTGGGTGAGGTGGCCGCCGTGCGCGAGGTCGAGGCCGAGGACCGTGTCGCCGGGCTGGCAGGTGGCGAGGTAGACGGACATGTTCGCCTGCGCCCCCGAGTGCGGCTGGACGTTGACGTGGTCGCACCCGAAGAGTTGCGTGGCGCGGCTGCGCGCCAGTTCCTCCGCGACGTCCACGAACTCGCAGCCGCCGTAGTAGCGCTTGCCGGGGTACCCCTCGGCGTACTTGTTGGTCATCACCGAGCCCATCGCGGCCAACACCGCGGGCGAGACGAAGTTCTCGGAAGCGATCAGCTCGAGCCCGTCGTTCTCGCGGCGGCGCTCGTTGCCGAGGGCGGTGGCGATCTCGGGATCGGTCTGCCTGACGGCGGTCTCGAGGAAGTTGAAGAAGGCCGTTCGCTCGTGCTGGTTCATGACTCCCGCTCCTTCTTGTCCTCTTGCGACGGGGCTGCGCTCCGTGTCGTGTCGTTCCCGGGCCCCGAGCCCCGGACCCCGAGCCCCGTCTTCGCCGTGCCCGGCTCTTCGACCTTGTCGACGCGGCGCCGGTGCCGGCCCCCCTCGAACGGCGTGGCGAGGAAGATGTCGAGCATCTGGACCGCGACGCCGGGCCCGGTCGTGCGCCCGCCCATGCAGAGGACGTTGGCGTCGTTGTGGCGGCGCGCCAGTTCGGCGGTGAAGGCGTCGTGGCAGAGGGCGGCCCGGACACCACGATGCCGGTTGGCGGTGATCGACATGCCGATGCCGGTGCCGCAGATCAGCACCCCCCGCTCACCCTCGCCGGCGAGCAAGCGGTGAGCGAGGTCGTGCGCGAAGTCGGGGTAGTCCACGCTCGCGGGTGTGGCGGTCCCGAGGTCGAGCACCTCGTGGCCCCCGTCGCGCGCGTGGCCGACGAGGAGCGTCTTGAGGTCGAAACCGGCGTGGTCGGAGGCGATCAGGATGTGCACGGCGGACCCTCCCGGCCCCGACGACGCCCGGGGCCGTCCAGCGATAGTACTACGCCCGCGGGTTGAAGAGCGCCTCGTACTCCTCGATGGCGTAGCTGTCGCTCATGCCCGCGAGATGGTCGACGATGAGGCGGACGAAGCGCGCATCCGAGTGGTAGTACGTCTCGACCTCGGCGGGGATCTTCGGGATCGGCAGGTCGCGCAGGTAGGCGCGCCCGGTCTCCTCGTGGAAGCGCAGCAACGCGTAGGTCGGGAGCGTGAGCGGGTTGGAGTAGAACGCGCGGAACAGTCCGGTCATCACCAGGTGCGCCCTGTGGTCCTGCCGGTTGACCTCCTGGTGGTTGATGATGAACCGATAGATGAACGCCTTGAGGTCGGCGAACAGCACCGCGACGCGCTTCGACATCGCAACGGTCACCGCCGGGATCTCGTCGGCGATCGCCACCCAACCGGCGTGGTCCGCAACGCCGTGCCTGGCCGCGATCCTCGCCACGTTGCGGGCGGTGCTCTCGACGGCGTCGGTGACGAACAGGTGGATCAGCCCGCGCTGCAGCAGCGCCGCCTTGCGCCAACGCCTGCGCTCGCGCGCGTACGCCTCGCCCGAGCGCGCGATCACCGCCGCGGCGGCGGGGAGTCTCTCGACCTCCTCGAGTGAGACCGCATCGGCGTAGAGGCCGTCCTCGAGGTCGTGGGTCTGCTGCGCGATCTCGTCGGCCAGGGCAACGGCCTGTCCCTCCAGGTGGCACGGCCGATCGAGCCGCAGCCCCTCGGGCGTCGGGAGCGGGAACGGGAAGCGCACCTTCCACGTCGTGTGCTTGATGATCCCCTCGCGCACCTGGTCGGTGAGGTTGAGCCCGGGGTAGTCATACCGGCGCTCGAGCAGGTCCACGACCCGGACCGACTGGTAGTTGTGCTTGAAGGTGCCGGCCTCGCTCACGACGCGGTCGGGGAGCGGGCACGCCGGCTCCTCCCCGGCGAGGATCCTCGCGAGCACGCGCTCGCCCGAGTGGCCGAACGGCGTATGACCGATGTCGTGCGCGAGCCCGATCGCCTCGACGAGATCCTCGTTGAGGCCGAGGGCGCGCGCCAGCGTGCGGGCGACCTGCGCCACCTCGAGGGTATGCGTCAGGCGCGTGCGCGGGTGGTCCCCCGTGTACGGCACGTACACCTGGGTCTTGTGCTTGAGCCGGCGGAACGCGCGGGCGTGCAGGATGCGGTCGCGGTCGCGCTGGAACTGCGTCCGGTAGTCGAAGTGGCGCCCCTCGCGGGGGAGCGGCAGGCGCCGGGTCGCCTCGCTGGAGCGGAACGCGCAGAAGGCGAGGGCGGTTGCCTCCGCCTGCTCCAGCCGGGCGCGGGTGCGGACCTGGATCCTTGCCGTCTCAGGCATGGTCACCTCCGATGGCGGCGAGGACCTCGCCGGCCAGACGCAACGAGCCGGTCACCAGCGTGGGCCGGTCGGTCGGCAGTTCGAGCAGCGCCGCCGCGGCGCTGGCGGCCCGGCGGCAGCCCGGAAAGGCGGCGGCCAGCGTCGCCGCCGGCGTCGCGCGCGACGAGACGATCCGGGTCACGGTGACGCTCCTCACGCGCGGCCGCAACAGAGCGGCCATCGCGTCGAGCGGCTTGTCGTCGAGGCATGAGAACAGCAGGTGGATCTTGCCGGACAGGCCCATCGTGTCGAGCGCTCCGGCGAGGGCGGCCATCGCCTCGCGGTTGTGGGCCCCGTCCACCAGCAACTCGCGGCCGAACGCCCGGCACCACTGCAGCCGTCCCGGCCACTCCACGGCCTCGATGCCGCGTCGTATCGCAACGGCCTCGAGCGCCGGTCCGAGGCCGTGCTTCGCGAGCGCGGCAGCCCCGGCCAGCGCGAGTGTCAGGTTCCCCAGCTGGTGCTCGCCGGCCAGCGGCAACCTCGCCTCGCCGCGCGTCGCACCCACCTCGAACGTCACGCCTTGGCCGAAAAGGGCCGCGGACGGAGCCGAGGGACCAGCGGCCCCTTGAACTCTGTTCCGGGGCCGGGTGTCCGGTGCCCGGTGCCCTCTCACCGTGGCCCAGTCGGAAGCGAGGGAGATCGGCGTGCCCGGTGCGGCGCTGGCGCGGATCACGGCCTCCACCTCGTCGTCCCAGATGCCGACGATCGCCTCGCGGCCGGAGAGCGCGGCCGCCTTCTCCGCGGCGATCGCGGCCCGCGTCGGCCCGAGCCAGCGCATGTGGTCGGTGCCGACGTTGGTGAGCAGCGCCACGACGGGTGCCGCCGCGGCGCTCGCGTCCCAGCGCCCGCCGAGGCCGGCTTCCATGACCGCGATGTCCACCTTCCGCTCGGCGAACTCGAACAGGGCGGCGCACGTCAACGTCTCGAAGTAGGAGAGATCGGGGAAGCGCGAGAGCGCGGCGACGAGCTCGGCCATGCGGTCGCGGGCGATCGTGGCGCCGCCCACCCGGATGCGCTCCTCGACCGCCACGAGGTGCGGCGAGGTGTACAGGCCGGTGGTCAGGCCGTGCGCCTGCAGGACCGCGTCGAGCAGCGCCGAGGTCGAGCCCTTGCCGTTGGTGCCGAGCACGAGCACACAGGGGAACGCGGTCTCCGGGTTGCCGAGCGCGGCGAGTGCCCGCCGCATGCGGTCGAGTCCCGGCAGGATGCGCTGTTCGAGGCGCGGCGCCAGCAGCGCCTCGGCGCCTAGATCAGGTGCGCCAGGCACCGTGCCAGCGTCTCCTTGAGTTCCTGGCGGGGCACCACCAGGTCGAGCATGCCGTGCTCCACCAGGAACTCGGCGCGCTGGAACCCCTCGGGGAGCTTCTGCCTTCTGCCGGATCGTCTGCTCGATCACCCGCGGGCCGGCGAACCCGATCAGCGCCCCCGGCTCGCCGATGTTGAGATCGCCGAGCATCGCGAACGAGGCCGTCACACCGCCGGTCGTGGGATCGGTGAGCACCGAGATGTACGGCAGCCGCGCGGCGTGCAGGCGGGCGAGGGCGGCGGAGATCTTGCCCATTTGCATCAGCGACAGGACCCCCTCCTGCATGCGGGCGCCCCCGGAGCACGCGACCACGACCAGCGGCAGCCGGTTCTTGAGGCAGCGCTCGATCGCGCGGGTGAGCTTCTCGCCGACCGCGGAGCCCATCGAGCCGCCCATGAACGAGTACTCCATCGCCGCGATCACGGAGCGGATGCCGGCGAGGCGCCCCACGCCGACGAGCAGAGCGTCGCAGCGGACGCCCTTCTCGCGCAACTCCTTCAGGCGCTGGGCGTAGGGCTTGGTGTCAGTGAACTCCAGCGGGTCGGCCGAGTGGAGGTTGCCGAAGAGTTCCTTCCAGCTCCCGTCGTCGAAGAGCTGGGCGAGGCGCGTGCGCGAGGAAACGCGGTGGTGGTGGCCGCAGCGCGGGCACACGAACAGACCGCGTTCCAACTCCTTGCGGTACAAAGTTTCGCGGCAGCCGTCGCACTTCACCCACAACCCCTCGGGGACGCGGCTGGTGGGACGCTCGGCCCCTTCGGGGCGACGGAACCAGACCATAAGGTGGCTATGGTACACCGGTCCGCCCCCGGCACCGGGCACCGGGCACCGGGAGAGGCGGGAGCGTGGGTCGTGGTTCGTGGGTCGTGGTTCGTTGTCCGAAGGGAACGTGAAACCAGACCAGCGTCGCCGTTCCCACCCAAGCGGGGTTCGGGCCGGATTGACGAGGGGCGCGACCTGGATGCCCGCGTTCGCGGGCATGACGGACGCAGGCCGGGGCCATCGCGGCAGCCGTACGCTGGACGCCTGCTTTCGCGGGAAGCGCTTCGAGGAGTTCGCGATCAGCGGGGGTTTCTTGTCTCTGATCACGACCCACGAACCACGACCCACGTCTCTTTGACCCGTCCCCTACGCGCGGGGGACGACAAACGGCACGTCGCCCGGCCGCTCGACCAGTTCGACGTCCACGCCGAAGACCGCGCGGAACAGCTCGGGGCGCAGCACCTCCTCGGGCGTCCCGACGGCCCGGAGCCGGCCGCCGTGGAGCACGGCGACACGGTTCGCGACGCGCAGGGCGAAGTTCCAGTCGTGGACGACCACGACCGCCCCCACGCCTTTGGCCGTCAGCTCGCGCAGGATCGCCACCAGGTCGAGCTGGTGGCGCACGTCGAGCGCCGTGGCGGGCTCGTCGAGCAACAGCACGCGCGGCTCGCTCGCGAGCGCCCGTGCCAGCAGGACGAGCTGGCGCTCCCCGCCGGAGAGGCGCTGCACGGCGGCGCCCTCCCGGCCCGCGAGGCCGACGCGTTCGAGCGCGGCGGCGACAGCGGCGTGGTCGCGGGGGGAGGGCGGCCGCCACGGTCCCAGGTGTGGCGCTCGGCCCTGCTGTGCCACCTCCGCCACCGTGAGCGGGAAGGCGAAGCTCACGTTCTGGGGTACGAAACCGACGGCCTGCGCCACCTCTCGGCGCCGCCATGCCGCGAGGGGCCGCCCGCGCAGCTCGACCGCCCCCGACGTGGCGGGGAGGATTCCGGCGAGCAGGCGCAGCAGCGTGCTCTTGCCGGCGCCGTTTGGGCCGAGCACGGCCACGCAGTCGCCCTCGGCGACCGCCAGGTCGACCTCGCGCACGACCTCGGCACCGCCGTATCCGCCCGAGAGCGCGCTTGCGGCCAGCAGCGTCACGGCGTCCTCCGCAGCAGGACGACGAAGAACGGCACGCCCAGCAGCGCGGTCACGACGCCCACCGGAAGCTCGGCCGGCGCGACAGCCCGGCGCGCGACCAGGTCGCCGAGCACCATGAGCGCCGCGCCCGCGAGTGCGGCGCGGGGGAGGAGGCGGCGCGTGCTCTGCCCCCAGACCATGCGACAGAGGTGCGGCGTCACCAGGCCGACGAAGCCGATCACACCCGCGAACGCGACGGCGCCACCGGAGAGCGCGGCGGCCGCCAGGAACACCCGCCGGCGCACCGTCC
The DNA here is from genome assembly GCA_002279285.1 of Acidobacteria bacterium 37-71-11. Taxonomy (GTDB): domain Bacteria; phylum Acidobacteriota; class Thermoanaerobaculia; order Thermoanaerobaculales; family Thermoanaerobaculaceae; genus RBG-13-68-16. Next base: position 8,239 of record NCBR01000072.1, on the reverse strand, counting down.
CCACCTCGACGCCGAGCGCCGCCGCCGACTCCTCGCCGGTGGCAAGCAGGCCTAGGTCGCGCCCGTGCAGGAGGAGTACGAACGCGGGCACGAACAGGTACGGAGCGAGCCAGGCCACGGCCGCGCCGTTGGCCGATGCCAGCGAGCCCATCGTCACCGCGAGGGCGCCGGGGAGGCGGGGCGACGGTGCGACCGAGAGGATCGTCAGGATTGCGGCCGAGGCCGCCGCGTTGACGGCGACTCCGGCCAGGATCATGCGAGTCGAGGAGGGCCCGAGCGGGCCGCGCGCCATCCACCACACGAGGGCGGTGGCTCCCGCGGCGCCGGCCATCGCTGCCGCGGGCACGAGGCCCAACGCCGCTACGGGGAGGAGCGCAAACGCCGCGGTGGCCGCCGCCGCGCCGCCCCCCGAGATCCCGAGCAGGAACGGGTCGGCCAGCGGGTTGCCCAGCAGCGACTGCAGCGCCGCTCCGGCGAGCGCGAGCGCGGCGCCGACGCCGATCCCCAGCAAGAGCCGTGGCAGCCGCAGGCCGAAGACGACGATACGCGCCTCCGGGGTGCCGCCGCCGGCGAGGGCGGCGAGCGCGTCGGCCGGGGTCGCGGCGGGTCCGCCCGCGAGCAGCGCCGCCGCGCACGCGAGCAGCAACACCAGGACGAGCGTGACATCGGCCGCGCGCCTCACCGCGCCCCCCCTCCGCCGGCAGGAGTGTCCTGCCGCTGCCGCACGTGTCGTGCTGTGCCCGGTGCCCGGTGCCCGGTGCCCGGTCTTTCCATCCGCTCCCGCGCCGCCACCAGCGCCTCCAGCGCCAGCGGGAGACGCGGGCCGGGCCGGCTCGCGGGGTCGGCCGGGAGCCAGATCACCCGGACCTCGCCGCGTGCGATCCTCGCTCCCGCCGGGGCGGCCTCGGTGCGGGCGAAACCGGCGCGCAGGTCGGGCTCGTCGGCCGCGACGATGACCTGGAGGCGGGGGTCGAGCAGGAGTTCGAGGTCCGCCCGGGGGTACCGCCCCGCGCCAGCCGGCGCCAAGTTGACCAGCGCCGCGCGGCGCAGCAGGTCGTCGTGAAACGTCCCCGGGGCTGCCACGATCAGCGGCTCCCACCACACCACGTAAAGCGCTCCGCGCCGCGGGAGCGAGGCCGCGGCGGCCCCGGCCCGCGCGCAGCGCGCCTCGACCGAGGCGGCGAGGCGGTCGCCCTGGGCGCGGCGGCCGAGGATACGGCCCACCTCGCGGCACGCCGCGGCGAGGCGCTCGAACGAGGTGACGTCCACGGTGAATACCCGGAGCCCGAGCTCGCGCAGGCGCGCGACGGCGCGCGGATCGCTGCCGGCGGTGGTGGCGAGGACGAGGTCGGGACGCAGCGCGACGATCGCCTCGAGGTCCCCAGGCGCGACGCGTGGCAGCCGTCGCACCTCGGGGGGGAAATCGGCCGCGGTCGGCGCCGCCACCACCAGGTCGCCGGCGCCGAGGGCGAAGGCGAGCTCGGTGACGTCAGGGGCGAGCGGCACGACCCGGCGGACCGATCCCGGGGGGACCGTCGCCCCGGTCTGGTCGACGGCGCCCAGCGCCTGCGGCCCCGCGCACGCGAAGGGTAGCAAGAGAGCAAAGAACCCACGCCAGAAGGTGTGGGTCCTCCGATGATCGACGACGCGCGAACGCAGGCTACTCGGTTCCCTGCTCTTCCATGTCGTTGGGGACCCCCAGACGCTGGCAGGCGGCGTCGTACATCTGACGCGCCGCCTTCTGTGCGGCCTGGAGCTCGGCGATCCGCTGCTTGACGCGCTGCAGCTCTTCCTGGATCTGGTTCTCGAGTTCGCCGATCTCCTGCTTCGTCACCTTCCGCGTGTCCTCGTAAAACTTGCGCTGCTGGTCTGTGAGAACCGACATGAATGCCTCCTCCATGGTCACAATCGGAACGTAATCGCCTGTGTGATCCGCACCTTGACCCGCACGCCGTTCTTGGTGGCCGGCTTGTACCGCCATGTACGTGCGGCGGCGACGGCAGCCGCGGTTAGGCCGAGGTCGGGTGTGATTGGGCGCAACACCTGGACTTCCTGCACGGAGCCGTTCTCGTCCACCAGGACGGCCAGCAACACCGTGCCAGCGATGCGCTGCCGTTCGGCGAGCGGGGGATACAGAGGTTTCGGACTGTAGATGGGCTCCGGCGGGACGACGCCGTTCCCCATCTCGACGAGGTCGCCTGTCTTCACCGCGGGCTGGGCTGCCACCAGCGGTGCGTGGGTCGGAGCGGCCGCCGGCGTGGCGGGGACCGGCGTCGGCGGCATTTCGGCCGGCTGGGCCGCCGTCGGCACGGGGGTCGCCGCCTCCGTCGGTACCGGCGAAGGCTGAGCCGGTACGGGGGTTGGAACGGACGCCTTGGCCGCCGGCGCCTGCCGAGGTTGCCGGGTGGGCGCCACTGCCGGCCGCGCGGCCGCAGGGGCTGCCGCACGCTGCTCGGCCGGGGCGGTTGGTGCGGTTGCGGCCGGCGTCTTGATCTCGCCGGCCAGGCGCCCCTGCATCGCCTGCGTCTGCTTGGCAACCTCCTGCTGCGCCGCCTCGCGGGCCATCTCGACCGTCTCGGGCGCCGGTGTCGCCTGGGTCGTCAAGCTCGGCGCCGGGCTCTTTGAACGCGTGAAGAGGACGACGGCGGCCACGATCACGATGATGCCGGTGGCGACCGCGGCGATCGGCGCGAGACGGGACCTCGGCGGCGGGGTGACTCCTTCAGGCGACGGTTCCGCGACGGGTTCCATCACCGGGATGCGGGGCGCCGGGGCGGGTTTCGCGGGCGCAGCCGGCGGTGGGGCGATGGCCGGGCGTGCAGCGGGGGCGGCGGCGGAGCTGACCGGGCGTTCGCGCCCAACCAGGTCGGCCAGGAACGAGCCCAGCTCGGAGGCGCCCGGCGCCGGTCTGATGACCTGCAGGATGTTGCCGAGCTCGGAGGCGAACTCGGCCGCGGTCTGGTAGCGCTGCTCGCAGTCCTCTTTGAGCGCCTTCAGGACGACGCGCTCGACCTCGGGAGGGATCGCCGGGTCGATCTCGCGCGGCGGGACGAGCTTCGGTGCGCGCACCTGCTCCAGGATCGAAAGCTCGGAGTCGCCCGCGAACCCCTTGCGGCCGGTCAGCATCTCGTACAGCACGAGCCCGAGCGAGAAGATGTCCGACCGGTGGTCGATGTCCCGGCCCCAGGCCTGCTCGGGCGACATGTACTGGAGCTTGCCCTTGAGCGCGCCGGCGCGGGTGTGCGAGGCCTTCGACGTCGCCTTGGCAATGCCGAAGTCGCACAGCTTGATGTCGCCGTCGAAAGAAATCAGGACGTTCTGCGGCGAGATGTCGCGGTGCACGAGGGCCATCGCCTTGCCCTGGAGGTCCTTCTTGCGGTGGGCGTAATCGAGGGCGGCGGCGAGGCGGGAGGCGATGAACAGGGCGAGACCGAGCGGGAGGCGCGACTTCTTCTCGTCGAGCATCCGCAGGATCGAGCGCAGGTCCTTGCCGTCGATGTACTCCATCGCGATGTAGTAGGAGCGCTCTATCTTGCCGAGATCATAGATATGGATGATGTTGGGGTGCTGGAGCTGCGCCGCCAGCTTGGCCTCGTCGACGAACATCGTGACGAACTCGTCGTTGTTGGTCAGGTGCGGCAGGATGCGCTTGATCGCGACGATCTTCTGGAACCCCTCCACGCCCCGCATGCGGGCGCGGTAGACCTCGGCCATGCCCCCGGTGGCGATCGGTTCGATCAGCTCGTACTGGCCGAACGGTGTGCCGCCGGGGAGCGGGGCGACCGGCACCGCAGGCGCACGCACGCCCGGCGCCGACGCGCCCGACTCCGGTTCGGCCGCCGCCGGCTGCGGCTGCGCGACCTCCGCCGCGGGCGTACCCGGCGCCGCCGCGGGGCGCGTCGCCGTCCCCTGCCGCGCGCCGACCTCCAGACCGGACAGGGTGTCCTCGAGGAGCTTGTCCACCGAGACATCGGTGCGCTCCTTGCGGGGTTTCGCCGTTTTCGGCGTCGACATGCCGAGGTCGGCGAGCGTGCCGCCGAGCGCGCGCGCCACGGCTTCGTCCGCAGCGCTGGCGGATGCCGCCGCCTTGGCGGCCGACTTCGCGGTAGCCGCGGCCGGCGGAGGAACCTCAATCCGCTGCGTCTCGCCCGGGCTCGCGGTGGGCTCGTCGGCGAGCAGGTCGCCGAAGAGTTCCTCCGAGGTCACCGTGCCGCTGTCCTTGCCGGAGCCGCGGCGCAACGCCTCGATCATCTCGGCCCTGGTGTCCGCGGTGATGGTCGCGTCCTGCCGCGGCCTGGCGAGCGCCGCCCGCACGTGCGCCAGGAGATCCTCGTTCGAGAACGGCTCGGCGACGATGTCTTGAGCGCCGAGCCGGAGCGCGTCCGCCTCCGGGTCATGGCCCGCGTAGCCGCGCATCATCACCAGGAACGGCGTGTTCCGCAGGCCGGCCCGCGCGCGCAGTTGCGTGATCGCGTCCTCGACCCTGATCTGGGGCAGCGCGGACGCGATCAGCACCATCCTCGGCTCAACCTTGGCGCAGGCTGCCACGGCCGCGTCGACGTCCCTGGCGCTGACGACCTCGCATCCGAGCTGGGTGAGCGCCTCGGTCACGCGCACTGTGGTACGCGGTTCGTCGTCGAGGAGGATAATTTGGTTCATTCCCTCGGAAGTTCTCACGGAGACCTCGCGGTCATTGTGGTGGGCCACACCCCGCAAGTCAATAGGTTTCCGGCCCGCTCGCCGGCGCTTGCGAGTCCGGCCTCGGTGTACAATCCCACGGAGCGGACCATCTGGTCGCCTCGGGGGTTCTCATGTCGGGCCACAACAAGTGGAGCACGATCAAACACAAGAAGGGCAAGCTGGACGCCAAGCGCGGCAAGCTCTTCACCAAGGTCATCCGCGAGCTCACCACCGCCGCGCGCGAGGGTGGTGGCGACGCGGACGGCAACCCGCGCTTGCGCGCGGCCATTCAGTCCGCCAAGGCCGCCAACATGCCGAGCGACACGCTGAACAAGGCGATCCAGCGCGGCACGGGCGAACTCCCGGGCGTCTCCTACGAGGAGGTGACGTACGAGGGCTACGGGCCCGGCGGCGTGGCGGTGATGGTGCAGGCGCTGACGGACAACCGCAACCGCACCACCGCCGAACTCCGCCACCTCTTCGGCAAACACGGCGGGAACCTCGGCGAATCCGGCTGCGTCGCGTTCCTGTTCAAGAAGCAGGGTTACCTCATCGTGCCGAAGAGTGCCGGCGAGGAGGAAAAAGTGATGGAAGCGGCGCTCGACGCGGGCGCCGAGGACTTCTTCGCCGACGACCCCGACCTGTACGAGATCTACACCTCGCCCGAGGAACTCCACAAGGTGAAGGCGGCGCTCGAGGCGCACGGTCTCGCCGTGGAGCAGGCCAAGGTCGAGATGGTGCCCACCGTCCAGGTCCGCCTGGAGGACAGGCGCGCCGAGCAGATGGTCCGCCTCATGGAGGCGTTCGAGGACCACGACGACGTCCAGAACATCTGGGCGAACTTCGACATCGACACGAACCTGCTCGAGGTCGGCTGAACTGGCGCGCGTCCTCGGTCTCGACCCCGGATCGAGGTCCACCGGTTGGGGGCTCGTCGAGGGCGATCGCCGGCGGGTGAGGGCGGTCGAGTTCGGCTGTCTCTCGCCGCGCCGCGGCTCCACCCACACACTCGCCCTCGCGTCGCTTTCCGCCCAGCTCGAGGACCTGCTGGGGCGGCTCGCGCCCGACGTCGTCGTCGTCGAGACGCCGTTCGCGGGCCGGTTTCCCAAGGCCGCCCTGGTGCTCGCCGAGACCCGCGGCGCGCTGCTTGCCGTTCTCGGCCGCTGGGGCGGCGAGGTGGTCGAGATCGAGCCTGCGCGGGTCAAGGCCGCGGTCGTCGGGAACGGGCGCGCCGAGAAGCGGCAGGTCGCGTACGTCGTGCGGCACACCTTCGGTCTCGAGCAGGAACCGCCTGCCGACGCCGCGGACGCCCTGGCGCTGGCGCTGTGTCACATACGCGGGGCGTTGCCTTGACGCTATCGTCAGCGGTGTGTTAGTTTGCGTGAGCGTGAGACCGCTGCACATGCCTCGTTGCCATTGGACCAATCGGCCCCCGCATAGGGACCTCGATGCCGGGACCCCGGCGCAGGGTTGAGCACGCATGGCGCTCCAGGGCTCGCTCGCAGACATCGCACTGCCTGACGTCATCCAGCTCGTGAGCGTCTCGGGCAAGACCGGCGTGTTCACCCTCTCCGGCGACGGCGCGGACGGGAAGATCTTCATCAAAGACGGCCAGATCACGGATGCGGTCGCGGGCAAGCTCGGCGGCGAGTACGCAGTCTACGAGATGGCCGGGTGGCACAAGGGCCAGTTCATCTTCACCGCCGGCATCGAGTCGGAGCGCGTCACCATCAACAAGTCCAACACGAGCCTGATGATGGAGGCGGCGCGCCGGCTCGACGAATGGCGTGTGCTGCAGCGCAAGATCGCGTCGATGGACCTCGTGCCCTACTTCCTGCCGCGCGAGCAGGGGCAGGACCAGATCACCCTTTCGCCGCAGGAGTGGGCGATCGTCACCAAGATCGACGGCCAGCTCTCGATCGCGAAGTTGGAAGACGCCACGGGCCTGCCGGCGTTCGACGTGTGCAAGGTCCTGTACGGACTCGTCACTTCCGGGCTTATCGCCCTGCGGTCAACCGAGGAGAAGCCGGTCCAGGCGGTTGCGGTGGCGCCGTCGCAGCGCTCGCTGCTGGCGCTCGCCGAGAACGTGCGCAAGCTCGCGGACGAGAGCGTGGGGCTGTCTGGCTCGATCGCGGTTGAGAAACAGTACCGCATCGCCCGCGCCGAGATCGAGGCCGGCGGCGCCATGAACTCCGTTTCGAGCCTCGTGGACCGCCTCGCGCGCGCGATCTCGCTCCTCGAGGGCGGCGACAAGGCAGGCGAGTTCCTGCGCAAGGTCACGCCGCTCCTCTCCTGAGGCGGGTTCCTCAGGGTTCCTTCGGCAGGGAGGCGAGGCCGATGGCGGCGCCGGCGGCGGCCGTCGCGGCGCCGGCGACGGGAAGAGCCGCGAGCAACCAGTTTGCGACGGTGAGCCCGGGGAGGGTGCCGTGGAGCGCGACCTGCAGCCCCTCCAGGGCGACGGCGCCCATCGCCCCTCCGGCGGCGCCGAGCAGCGACCCCGAGATCAGGTAGGGCCGGCGGATGTCGCCCTCGTGCGCGCCGATCAGCCGCATGATCGCGATCTCGTCCGCGTGCGCGAGGACCAGGAGGCGGACGACGAGCAGCACGACGACGGCGCAACCCGCGAGAAGGCTGGCCGCGAGCACGAACCCGGCCACGAGGACGCGCGAGACGGCGCTCTCCAGGCGCGCCTGCCAGGCGCGCGAACTCTCGACCAGCGTTGCCTCCGGCCGTGCGCGGAGCCACGCCGCGACCGCGCTCTCCTCCGCCGGCGCGACATCGGCCTGGAGGATCGGCGGGAAGTTCCTTTCGTCGAGCGTGAGCAGCACCGTCGCGAGTTCGGGGAACCAGCGGGCCAGCTCCTCCTGCACGTTGCGCGGCGAGAGGGCGACCACGGGAACGTCGGGATAGCGCGCGGACAGGGCCTGCCTCAGGCTCGCCGCCTCCGCGGGCCCGCGTGCGACCGCGACGACCGTGGTCGCGCGGCCGCGGGCGAGCAGCTCGCGGTCGACCCAGCCGTGGAGGCTCCAGAAGACGCCGCCCCACGCCCCCGCCACCATCACGAGGACGACGGCCACCACCCCGGCGGCTCCGGACTCGCGGAGCTGCCGCTTCACCTCGCGCCAGGCGTGCCGGTTCACGGTGCGGTCACCCAGGCGTCCCTGACGACGCTGCCGCGATCGAGGAACAGCGTGCGCGCGGGGTGGGCCTCGATCAGGCCGCGGTCGTGGGTCGCCACCACGACGGTGGTCCCCTGGTAGTTGATCGTCTTGAGCAGCTCGAGCAGTTCGTGCGAGCGATCGGGGTCGAGGTTGCCGGACGGCTCGTCGGCGAGGATGAGGTCGGGCTGCAGCACCAGCGCGCGAGCGATCGCGACCCGCTGTTGCTCGCCGCCGGAGAGCTCGTCGGGGAATGCGTGCATCCGGTGCTGGAGGCCCATCTGCTTGAGCACGAGGTACGCGCGCCGCTGCTGCTCGCGCTCCGGAAAGTTGAGCAGCGAAAGGACGAACGTGACGTTTTCGGCGACGGTCCGGCGCCGCAGCAGCTTGAAGTCCTGGAA
>NCBR01000071.1 GCA_002279285.1 Acidobacteria bacterium 37-71-11 | reverse complement strand
GCTCGAGGTCGGGGACACCGGCGTCGGTATCCCGGAGGAGGTCAGGCGGCGGCTGTTCGAGCCGTTCTTCACCACCAAGCAAGGGGGCACGGGGCTCGGCCTGTCCGTGACGCACGGCATCGTGGTTGGCCTGGGTGGGCGCATCGAGGTCGCGTCCGAGGTTGGCAAGGGGAGCACGTTCCGCGTGGTCCTGCCGTTACGGCCGGTGGGCGCGCCGGCGCCGGCGCCCGGGACGCCGGTCGCGGCGCCGTCCGCACGTGCGGCGGGGCGCACGGCGCGCCTGCTGGTCGTGGACGACGAGACCGGCGCGCGCGAGGGGCTGGCGGCGGCGCTCGACATGCTCGGGTACCACGTCACCCCGGCGGGCAGCGGCGAGGAGGCGCTCGCGATCGCCGGGCGCGAGGCGTTCGACCTGCTCCTGTCCGACGTCAAGCTCCCCGGCATCCAGGGCGGCGATCTGGCTCGGACCCTGGTGGCGCGGCACCCCGGCCTGCGCGTGATCCTGATGTCGGGCTACACCGAGGACGCCGCGGTACGGGCCGAGGCGAGCAGCGGCCGGGTTCGCTTCCTGCAGAAGCCGTTCAGCATGGACGCCGTCGCCGCCGAGGTCGCCGCCGCGCTGCAAACGTAGACCGGGGTCTTGTCGTGTTGATGTGGGGCGCGCGCCGCGCGCGCAATATTGTGTCTTCCGGAGGGGAAGACCAGCGCATTCAACACCAAAGACAGCGCGCCCGGCGGTCGCGCCCCACATTGATGAAGCGGGGTCTCTTCTTGTCCGTGTGGGGCCGGCGCGCCGCGCCGGCGGTCTCGTGACCTCCGAGAACGACAACGACAGCGCGCCCGGCGGTCGCGCCCCACATGCGAACTCCGACCGCGGCCTGCGCGGAGGAGGTCAGACTTCGACCATCCAGCCGTGGGTGTCGGGCGCGGTGCCGAATTGAAGCGCGGTGAGCGCCTCGCGCAGCCTCTTCGCCACCGGACCTTCGGCGCCGTTCCCGACCTTGTAGACCGCGTCGCCGTCCACCAGTTCGCCGACCGGGGAGACGACGGCTGCGGTGCCGCAGCCGAAGATCTCGCTGCAGTCGCCGGAGGCGAGTCCCTGGAAGACCTCCTCGATATGGATAGCGCGCTCGACGAACGGGAGGCCAATCTCGTGGCAGAGCACGCGGATGCTCTCGCGCGTGATGCCGGCGAGGATCGTACCCGACGTTGGGGGTGTGGTCACGACCCCGTCGAGGACGAAGACCAGGTTCATGGCGCCGACCTCCTCGACGTGGCGGCGTTCGACCGCGTCGAGCCAGAGCACCTGGTCGCACCCCTTCCGCTTGGCGACGGCGCCTGCGAGCAACGAAGCCGCGTAGTTGCCGCCGGTCTTGGCGGCGCCGGTGCCGCCCGGGGCGGCGCGCACCCAGTCGCGCGCGACCATGATCCGCACCGTTCCGTTGCCATTGGTGAAGTATGAGCCGGTCGGCCCGGTGATGATGAAGTAGAGGAAGCGCCTGGAGGAATGGACGCCGAGGCCTTCCTCGGTGGCGATCATCGCCGGGCGGAGGTAGAGCGCCCCCGGGGCGGGCGGCACCCAGGCGCGGTCGACGGCGACGAGCCTGGTCATCGCCTCGAGCTGCAGCTCTACGGGTATCTCGGGCATCGAGATACGCCGCGCGGAGGCGTTGAGGCGGGCGGCGTTACGGTCCGGGCGGAAGAGTTTGACGCTGCCGCCGGGCTGCCGGAACGCCTTCAGCCCCTCGAAGATCTCCTGGCCGTAGTGCAGCACCATCGCCGACGGGGCGAGCTGCAGCGGCCCGTACGGGACGATCCGCGCGTCGCGCCAGCCCCGCTCCTCGTCCCACTCGGCCATGAACATGTTGGGCGAAAAGGTGCGTCCGAACGGCAGTTTGGCGGGGTCCAGCGGGGCCTGCGGGGCGCGAGCGACCGACCTGTCCAGGATCTCCATGCCTGCTCCTTTTCCGGTGGCAGCGCACCGGCGATGGTCCTCACCGGGTCCGGCGCCGCCGCCCCAGGGTAGCGCAGGTCGACCTGCGCCGGAACCACCGTTGCGGCGTTTCAGACCGGGTTGGGGACGTCGAAGAAGCGGACGTCGAGGTCGAAGCGCTTGCCGAGGAACTCCCCCAGCGAGCGCACGCCGAAACGCTCGGTGGCGTAGTGGCCGGCGGCGACGAAGTGGACCCCGTCCTCCTCGGCGCGGTGCATGACCCATTCGCGAGCCTCGCCGGTGACGTAGGCGTCGAGGCCCGATGCGACGGCCTCGTCGAAGCCGGCGGGCGCCCCACCGGTCACGATCCCGACCGAGGCGATCAGGTCGGGGCCGCCGAGGAAGACCTGCGGCTGCTGGCCGCAGGCGGCCCGCACCCGCGCGAACAGCTCCTCGTCCGCGATCGGCGTCGGGAACACCCCGGCGAACCCCAGCGCCACCCCGCCGAAGTACCCGAACGGCTCGAGCTGCTCGAGTCCGAGCTCGCGGGCGAGGATGGCGGCGTTGCCGTGGGCCGGGTGGCGGTCGAGGGGCAGGTGGTAGGCGATGAGGTTGAGGTCGTTCTCGAACAGGAGCTGCAGGCGGCCCCGGAACGAGCCGACGACCCGCGCCGGTTCCTCGCCCCGCCAGAGCAGGCCGTGGTGCACGAGCACGGCGTCCGCGCCCCAGGAGGCCGCCTGGGCGAACAGCTCGGCCGAGGCCGAGACGCCGGTGGCGACGCGCTCCACTTCCCGCCGCCCGCCGACCTGGAGGCCGTTGACGCTGACGTCCTGCAGCGACTCCGACTCGAGCAGGTCGTCGAGGTACGCCACGAGCTGATCGCGATCCATGCCTCCATTTGACCCCAGGTCTCGCTCTCCCGCAATCCCCGGGGGACAGAAGAGGCGTGGTCCGTGGGTGGTGGGTCGTGGGTAGCGATGGACGGCGAGCCAGCGGATCGGCCTCGCCCGCGAGCCCGGACAGCCAACCGTCGCCGGCGCGGCGGCCAAACATGGTCTTCACTCGCGCGGGGATGGCGACAACAGCCCACGCCAATCCCTGAGTCTTCGACCAGGGGCCCGGACCACACGATTTCCGCCGCTCGTCGTTCTCGGACCACGACCCACGACCCACGACCCACGTCGTTCCGGGGCGGGCTACAATCCCGCCATGGCGACGTTCCGACGGGCGGCGTTCCTCGCGGTGGGCTCGGAGCTGCTGCGCACCGACCGCCTCGACACCAACTCCCTGCTCGCGGCGCGTCTGCTCGCGCCGTGCGGGGTGGCGTTCGTGGAGAAGAGGTGCGTCGAGGACGACGCGGGCGCGATCGCGGCCGCAATCGGCGAGATGCTGGCCCGCGCCGAGCTTGTGATCGTCAGCGGCGGGCTTGGCCCGACGGAGGATGACGTCACCCGCGAGGCGGCGGCCCGGGCGCTCGGGATCGGCCTCGCCCGCGACCCGCGATTGGAGGCGGCGCTTCTGGCGCGCTTCCGGACGCGTGGCCGCGACCTTCCCGCGATCGCCCTGCGCATGGCCGACGTCCTGGACGGCGCCGAGGTGCTGGAGAACCCCGTCGGCACCGCACCGGGGCAGCTCTTGCGCGTCGGCGGCGGGACGCTGGTGCTGCTCCCCGGCGTCCCGGTCGAGCTCGAACAGATCCTGGTGACGCACCTCCTCCCGCGCTTCGCGGCGTCGGCGGGCGTGCTGACCCGCACCTTGCGCCTAGGCGGGGTCTACGAGTCGCAGGTCGAGGAGCGCGTCAAGCACCTGTACGAGCGCTTCGGACGCGAGCGGGTCACGATCCTGGCCGCGCGCGGCCAGGTGCTGCTCGTGCTCGCCGCCGCCGGCGAGCACGGAGCGCAGGAGCTCGACGAGATGGAAGCCGCGTTCACCGCGATCGCGGGGGCGGACCTGTACGGGCGCGACGGCGACACGCTCGCCGGCGTGGTGCTGGCGCGGCTCGGCGCGCGCGGCTGGCGCCTGGCGACCGCCGAGTCGTGCACCGGCGGGTTGATCGGTGCCGCGATCACGGCGGTAGCGGGATCGAGCGCCGCGTACGTCGGGGGCGTGGTCAGCTACTCCAACTTGCTCAAGCAACGGCTGCTTGGGGTGCCGGAGGCGATGCTGGCGGCGCACGGCGCGGTCAGCCGCGAGGTCGCCGAGGCGATGGCGGCCGGCGCCTGCGCGCTGGGGGCGGAGTGCGCCGTCGCCGTCACCGGGATTGCGGGGCCCGACGGCGGCAGCACGGAGAAGCCGGTGGGCACGGTGCACATCGCGGCGGCGACGCCGCATTCGGCGCGGCACGCACTCCACCGCTTCCCGGGGGACCGTGCCATGGTGCGGGAGATGACCGTGAATTTCGGCCTCGACCTGCTGCGTCGCACACTCGAGGAGGCCGGGTGAGGCTGTTCGTCGCCGTCGAGCTGCCCGACGCCGTCCGCGACGTCATCGCGGCCGGCCTGGGGCGGCTCAAGCGCGACCAACCGGGTGCTCGTTGGGTGCGGCCAGGCGGGATGCACCTCACGCTCAAGTTTCTCGGCGAGCGGCCGGAGGGGTTCGTCGCGGAGATCGACCGCGCCGCGGCGCCCGCGTTGGCGGCGTTGCCGGCCGTACGCGTGCGCCTGGGCGGCGGCGGGTTCTTTCCCAACGAGCATCACCCCCGCGTTGCGTGGGTTGGGGGAGAGGCGGACGGACTCGAGCGCTGGGCCGAGGCGGTGGACGATGCCGCCGCGTCGCTCGGCGTCGAGCGGGAGCCGCGGCCGTTCGCGCTTCACCTGACGCTCGCCCGCCTCGAACGGCCGTGGGGCGTGCAAGCAGCCGAGCACTTCCGGGTCGAGGTCGGGAAGTGGCGCTTCCCCGAGTTCGAGGCGCGCGAGGCGGTGCTCTTTCGCAGTGAGCTCACGCCTGCGGGGCCTGTGTACACAGCGCTGCGGCGCTGGCGGGCGGGGGTGGACGGGGGAGACGGCGATGGCGCGTGAGGCGATGTTGGTGGCGGCGTACCTGCTGGGCTCGATCCCGTTCGCCTGGTTGCTGGTCAGGTTCGCTGGCCGCGGCGACGTGCGCCGGGTCGGTTCCGGCAACGTCGGTGCCACCAACGCAATGCGCGCCGCCGGGTGGCGAGTAGCGCTGCCGATCGCGCTGCTCGACATCGGCAAGGGCGTCGCCGCGGTGCTGCTGATGCGGGCCGTCACGCCCAACCCGGCGTGGGTCGCCGCAGCGGGCCTGGCCGCGGTGGTGGGGCACTGCTTCCCGGTCTGGCTCGGGTTCTCCGGGGGCAAGGGTGTGGCCACGGCCGCGGGCGTGTTCTTCACGCTCGCGTGGCCGCCGATGCTCGTCGTGCTCGCGGTCTGGGTCGTGTCCCTTGCGCTCCTCCGGTTCGTGTCGCTCGCGAGCGTGCTCGCCGCCGCGGCGTTCCCGGTGGCGTTCTTCTTCCTCGCCCGCCCCGGGATCCTGGTCGAGGCGTGCGCGGTGCTGACCGCCGTGGTCGTGATCTGGCGCCACCGCGCCAACCTGGGACGCCTGGCGCGGGGCGAGGAGCCGCGCCTTGGGGAGAAGAAGCGATGAACGTCGCGGTGATCGGAGCTGGGAGCTGGGGCACCGCTCTTGCGATGCACCTGGCACGCGCCGGCTGCTCGGTGGCGCTGTGGGCGCGCGAGGTGGAGGTGGTCGCCGGCATTCGGGAGCGCCGCAGAAACCCGCTGTTCCTCTCGGAGTTCGAGGTCCCTCCGGAGGTCCGCGCCACCGGCGACCTCGCCGAGGCGAGCCGCGGCGCCGAAGCGGTCGTGCTCGTGGTCCCGGTGCAGTTCGCCCGCGCGGTACTGCGCGACCTGCGCTCGCACCTCGGCCCCGGCTCCCGCATCGTCTCGGCCAGCAAGGGGATCGAGGTGTCGAGCCTGGCCCGCATGGACGAGCTGGTGAGCGGCGAGCTCGGCCTGCCGCCGGAGGCGTTCGTGGCGCTCTCCGGACCGTCGTTCGCCCGCGAGGTGGCGGCCGGCCTGCCGACCGCCGCCGTGCTCGCCGGGCGGGACCCGGAGGGGTTAGGTCGGCTGCAGCGGGCGTTCTCCACCGGCTCGTTCCGCTTCTACACCGCGACCGACGTCGTCGGGGTGGAGCTCGCCGGCGCCCTCAAGAACGTCATCGCCATCGCCGCCGGCATGGCCGAAGGCCTCGGCCTCGGCCAGAACGCGACCGCAGCGCTGCTCACCCGCGGGTTGCACGAGATCGCGCGCCTCGGTGTGCGTCTCGGCGGCCGCGAGGAGACGTTCCGCGGCCTGGCCGGGATGGGCGACCTGGTGCTCACCTGCTCGCCGGGGAGCATGTCGCGCAACCGGAGCGCCGGCGAGCGCCTCGGCCGCGGCGAGAAACTTGCCGACATCATCGCCGGCCGCGAGGTCGCCGAGGGCGTCCCGACGACCCGCGCCGCCGCCGCGCTCGCGCGTCGGCACGGCGTCGAGATGCCGATCACCTTCACCGTCGAGGCGATCCTCGACGGCGCGATCGAGCCCCGCGCCGCCGTTGCGGCGTTGATGACCCGCGAGTTGAAGGCCGAAGCAATCCTGTAGCCGCCCTGCCGCGGGCGCCGCTGGGTCGGACCACGGATCATGGGGCCTCGCTGCCGAGGCGGCGGGACGCACCTGAACGTGCCTTCGCCGGGGGGCGATCCGGGGTAGAATCGCGCTGTCCCGTCCGCGCCCCGTTGGAGGAGCCATGACGCACGATGAGATGCACGAGATCAAGCGGCACTTCGACGTAGTGGCCGAGGCCTTGACGGGCAAGATTCAGCAGGTCGCCGAGGGACACCAGGTGTTGGTGTCCGGCCAGTCCCGGATCCTCGGACGGATCGACCAACTCGAGTCCGAGCTGGAAGCGCCCTCAGCGCGCAGTTGACGCCGCGTTGAAGCCTTCCGCGTCCCTCGGGACCGATTAGCTCGCTGGTGTCGACTTGGGCAGCGAGAGGGCGTGGGCGGCGAGGAACGCGGCCATGTCCGGCGGGAGGGGTGCAACGAGGCGAAGGAGCGCGCCGTCCCTCGGGTGCGGCAGCGTCAGGCGCCAGGCGTGCAGGAACGGGCGCGGCAGGCCGCCGCCGCCGCCGTAGAGCCCGTCGCCCGCGACCGGAAAGCCGGCATCGGCGAGGTGGACGCGCACCTGGTGAGTGCGGCCGGTGAGCGGGTGGACCTCGACCAGCGCGAAGCCGTCCGCGACTGCAAGCCGGCGCACCCGCGTGCGGGCCGGGCGGCCGCCGCGGGCGACGCGAAAACGGCCGGGGACGAGCGGATCCGCGGCGATCGGACCGGCGAGCGCGCGTGGCGCCTCGCCGGGGTCGCCGCGCACGATCGTGAGGTAGCGCTTGTCGGCGCCGCCCTCGGCCCAGGTGCGGGCGAGCGCGCGGGCGGCCTCGCGCTGGCGGGCGAACACCAGCACGCCGGTCGTGAGCCGGTCGAGCCGGTGAAAGAGGAGCACGTCCATGCGCCTGCCCTCGCGCAGCGCGAGCTGCGCTGCGAGCCGCTCCTGGGCGGTGAGCTCGCCGGGCGCCCGCTCGCGCGGAGGCTGGGACGCGACGCCGGCGGGCTTGTCGATCGCGATCAGCCAGCCGTCCTCGTGGAGAAGCCCGAGAGGCGGCGGCGGCAACGCCTCGGCGAGTGCTTCGTCCGCGCCGACGACGTCCACGACATCCGCCGGGTGGAGCAGCCGCGAGAGCACGCGGACGGCCTTGCCGTTGAGCCAGAGCCGGCCCTCGGCCGCGAGCGCGCGCACCCGCCGGCGCGGCAGGCCGGTCAGCGCAGCCGCGCCCTGGTCGAGGCGCTCGCCCGCAAGCGCCGGTGGCACGACGTAGCGGACGACCCCAGGCTGCGGCTCAGGCAGGCGGCGCCTCCCACGGCAGGACGAGGCGGGCCGTGACGCCGGCGGCCGCGCTCTCGATCTCGAGACGGCCGCCGAGGGCTTCGGCCATCTTTCTCGCGATCGCGAGGCCGAGCCCGGCGCTTCCGGTGCGCCGCACCGCCATCGGGATCCCCAACTGTGCGAGCACGTCGGGAGCGATGCCGGGGCCCGCATCGCGGACCTCGACCTCGGCGTGATCGCCGGCGTCGCGCACGGCGACCACGACCGGCGGCGGCGGGGTCGCGCTCTCGACCGCGTTGTCGAGGAGCGCCCGCAGGGCGTGGCCGAATGCGCGCGCGTCCCAGCTCGCTCTGTGCCCCCCCGAGTCCGCCTCGACGTGGATGTCGAGGGCGGCCTCGGCGCCGCGGTTGCCGCGCAAGAGGTCGACCTGCGCCCGCGCCAGCGCGACGGGGTCGACGAGGGCGCGCGTGATGGCGACCGGACGGCCGTAGAGCAGCAGCTGGTCGAGGTAGCGCGACAGCGCGTCCACCTGGCGCACGATCGCGTCGAAGTGCGCCTTGATCTCGGGCGCCGCCGCCGAGCGGCGTTGCCCCATCTCGGCCTGCAACCCCATCGTGAACGCGTGGTTGCGCACGTCGTGGGCGATCTGGTTGACGAGGTTCTCGAGCGCCGAGCCTTCGACCGCAAACATGGTGACATGCTAGCACCGGTGGCCCGCCGCTTGACACGGGGCAAGTGCTCGGTGAGACTGAATGGGCGTTCAATCACCACGGGAGGATGAGCTTGGGGGGGGCGCTTCGGAACGACGCACGGGAGGCGAGACGGTCCGCGATCCTGCGGGCGGCGGTCGAGGTGTTCGCCGAGCGCGGCTACGAGGACGCCCGCATGCGCGAGGTGGCGGAGCGTGCCGGGGTGGCGGACGGCACGACGTATCTTTACTTTCAGGGCAAAGAGGCGCTCCTCGTCGCGATCCTCGAGGAGAACGCCAAGGCGTTCCTGGAGCGCGCGCGGCGGGACGCGGGCCGGCAGAAAGACCCCGGCGCGAAGTTGCGCAAGGTGATCGAGCGCCACCTCGTGAGCCTCGAGAACGACCGCGCCCTGGCGCACGTCTTCCAGATCGAGCTCCGCCACAGCCGGCGCTTCCTCCGCCAGGTGGCGCGGGGGCAGGTGGCGGAGTACCTGCGCCTCCTCCAGCGGATCATCGCGGAGGGGACGGCCTCGGGACGCTTCCGGGGCGACATTCCCGCCGACGTAGCCGCGCGGGCGGTGTTCGGAGCCGTGGACGAGCTGATCACGTCGTGGGTGCTGGCCGACCGTCCGCGGTCGCTGGCCGGACAGGCCGCGCCGCTGCTGAAGTTGATCTTCGGGGGACTCGAACGGCGCGCCGGGGGGAGCCGATGAACGAACCACGCACGTTGCTGGATGTTTTTGCGAAGTGGCGGACGGCGGTCCACGGACCGGCGCTGATCGATGCCCGCGAGGGCCGCGAGGTGCGGACGCCCGCCTCCGAGGTGGCGCGGCGGGTGGCCGGCGTCGCGCACGGCCTCGCGGCGCTCGGGGTCGGCAAGGGCGACCGCGTCGCCATCATCTCCGGCGATCGCCCCGAGTGGCACATCGTCGATTTCGCGGTGCTCCACCTCGGGGCTGCGGACGTGCCGATCTACCCCACGCTCCTCCCCGACCAGGTGCGCGCCATCCTCGCCGACTCGGGCGCCCGGGCGGTGGTCGCCGAGAACCCGGACCAGCTCGCCAAGGTGCTCGAGGTGCGTGGCTCGTGCCCGGCGATCGAGGCGGTGATCCTGATCGACGGGGAGGCGCCCGAAGGCGTGCGCACGCTGGCGGCGATCACCGAACCGGTGAGCGGAGACGATGCGGCTGCGTTCCTCGAGGCGTGTCGCCCGAAGGCGCAGCCGGAGGACCTCGCGACCCTGATCTACACCTCGGGCACGACCGGCGAACCCAAGGGCGTCATGCTCACTCACGACAACTTCGTCTTCGACGCGGTGTCCGGGGCGGAAATGATGCCCTGGCCGGGGCAAGAGACGGTGCTCGTCTTCCTACCGCTCTCGCACGTGCTCGAACGGATGGTCGACTACATCTACTTCGGCAAGGAGCTCACGATCGCGTATTGCGGGATCCTCGAAACCGGCGACGTGCTGCGCCGCATCCGCCCGCACATCTTCGCGGCGGTGCCGCGCTTTTACGAGAAGGTCTACGACCGCATCTTCCACGAACTCTCCACGGCGCCCCGCTTCAAGCGCTCGATCTTCAAGCGGGCGGTGCACGTCGCGCTCGCGAGCGTCAAGAGCGGGCGCCGAGGCCTGAGCTGGCGAGTGTACGACCTCCTCGTCTACTCCAAGATCCGCGCCGCCGTGGGCGGCAGGCTCCGCTTTTCGATCTCGGGCGGCGCGCCGCTGCCGGTGTTTGTCGGCGAGCTCTTCCACGGCGTCGGTGTGCTGGTGCTGGAAGGGTACGGGCTGACCGAGACCTCGCCGGTGATCACGGTCAACCGGTTCGACCGGCCCAGGCTGTCGAGGTGCGGATCGCCGCCGACGGCGAGGTGCTGACGCGCGGCCGGCACGTGATGCGGGGGTACTGGAACAAGCCGCAGGCGACCGCCGACGTGCTCGACCCCGAGGGCTGGTTCGCCACCGGTGACATCGGCGAGCTGAGTGCCGACGGCTATCTCCGGATCACCGACCGCAAGAAGGACATCCTCGTCACCGCCGGCGGCAAGAACGTGGCCCCGCAGGCGATCGAGGAGAAGCTCCGCATGTCGCACCTCGTCGAGAACGCGGTGCTGTTCGGCGACCGCAAGCCGTACATCGTGGCGCTGATCGTGCCGAACCTGGAGACACTCAAGCCCTGGGCGGAGAAGCATGGCATGCCGACCTCCGACATGCGCAGCCTGCTCGATAACCCCGACGTCGTCGCCGCGTACCAGGAGATCGTGACCGACGTCAACCGCACCCTGGCGCGCTTCGAGACGATCAAGAAATTCCGTCTCGTGGGCGAGGCGTTTTCCATCGCGACCGGTGAGCTGACGCCGACGCTCAAAGTGAAGCGCCGGGTGGTCGAAAAGCGGCACCACGAGATCCTCGCCTCGATGTACACGGAGGAGAGTTCGTTCGAGTCGTGGGCCTAGGTCGCGGCGGCGCGGCGGCGCGCGGCTGCGCTCAGGGCCGGGCGGGGGGCCCAGCGGCGGCCGGCGGGAGCGACACACCGCCCCGGGCCAGCAGCTCGCCGATGGTGACCGGATGGAGGCCCCGCAGGTCGGTTTCGTCGAGCACGATCGGCAGCGCTTCCAGCAGCGGCAAGTCCGGGCGGCTGTTGCCCAGGTGCATCAGCATGATGCTGCCGGCGAGCGGCACCCCGGTCGCCGCCTCGAAGTTGAGCAGGCGCCGCGCCATCGCCTCCGGCCCCAGGTAGCGGCGCGTGCCGGGCATCTCGACCCAATCGAGGGCATCGAGGGCGTCGTGTTCGGCGTGGGTCCAGTCGACGTGGACGAGGCCAAGCTCGGCCGCCCAGGCGCGGATCGTGGGGTTGTGCTCGCCGTAGGGGGCGCGCCAGAACCGCGACGGGGGCCGTCCGATGGCGGCCTGGATCGCGGCCGCAGTGCGCAGCAACTCCTCCTGGAGGCGGGCCCGGGTGATCCCGGGCCGGGTGTCGTGGCGGCGGTTCGTGGCCCAGGTGGTGAGGTGCGGGTGGGAGAAGGTGTGGTTGCCGATCTCGTGGCCGTCGTCGGCGGCCCGGCGGAGCAGACCCGGGAAGGTCTCGGCGAAGCGCCCGGTGGCGAAGATCGTCGCGTGCAGGTGCCGCTCCCGCAGGAGCGCGAGAAGCTGGGCGGCCCCGTTCGCCTCGACGTGCGCGTCGAAGGTGAGGGCGAAGTACGGGCCCGCTCCAGGGAGCGACGCGATGTTGACCGCAGTGGGCGCGGCCGTGAGCAGGAGGGCGGCGACCGCCGGCGCCAGGAGGATCATGCAGTCATTGTACGCACCCCAGAGCGAGGCCACGCCCGCTCGGCCTTTGTCGCTTTTCTCACTGCGTGAGGCCTTCTCTTTTGCCCAGCGGGCTACGGCCGTGGTCGCTCGGGCGGCGCATCGAGCGCCGCCCTCCGACCCGCCTTCGCGTGCGACCGAGCTGGCCAGATCGGCGGGCGGAGCCTCGCCGTTCCTCGCCTCCGCTTCGCTCCGGCTCGGCCGGCGTTTCCACCCGCCGCTCTGGCCGCTCGGGACCCGCACGCTCCGGCGCAACCGGCCTCCGCCCTCTGGGCGGTCTTGGCCACCCAACCCCCCGCCGGGTGGAGGCGCTACTGGTTGCCTTCGATTTCGCCAGGCCTCTCGGCCTGCAGCAGGGCCTCCGATCTGGGGGCGGGGGGTGTCGTTGATCCGCCGGTGCCGCGGGTGGCCATCCGCTCCGGCGCCCGCGGGTCCCGGACGGGCGAGCCGCGCCGGGGTGTCGCGGCCGCGGCT